>NZ_JBQKFW010000001.1:0-225236 GCF_052119145.1 Collinsella sp. LCP19S3_H3 | reverse complement strand
CGACTCGGATTCCTTGCGGCCTGAACAATCGCAAGTGTCCGGCGAGGGGGCGGCTTTGTAAAGCCGTTTGGCCCCACCCGCATAGCGGGTGGTTTCTGATGCGGCGCGCTGCGCGCCCCGCACAGGCTAAAGCCTTTAATGAAAGGGCGCTGACCTTCTGGTCGCGCCCTTGAAATTGAACGCCAGATTGCCGCTTGGGGCCGTTTGTAGCGTCGAGCGGTTACGCGGTTTGGTAAAACCGCGTAACTACAGAGCCTCCAGCGCGGCGGCGATGCGCTTCATGGCGGCGTCGGCGGCGTCTTGGTCGGGGGCCTCGGCCAAAACGCGAATCACCGACTCGGTTCCGCTCTTGCGCACCAGCACGCGGCCCTCGCCCGCCAGCGCCGCCTCGGCCTCGGCAATGGCGGCCTGCACGCCCATGTTGCCCAGCGCAGCATCCTTGTCCGCCACGCGTACGGCAACCTGCGCCTGCGGCAGCAGCTTGCACGGCACCGCGAGCTGCGAAAGCGTCTCGCGTTCGGCACGAATCACTTCCATCACACGCAGCGAGGTCATAATGCCGTCGCCCGTACGCTCGATATCGCCAAAGATCGTATGGCCCGTCTGCTCGCCACCCAGGCTGTAGCCGCCCTCGCGCATCTTGGCATACACGTGGCGGTCGCCCACGCCGCTGGTCACGGCACTCAGGCCGGCAAGCTCCAGCGACTTAATCAGGCCAAAGTTGCTGGCGATCGTCGGCACCACGGTACCGCCCGAGAGGCGCCCGTGCTTGTTAAGATACACGCCGCACACGTACAGAATCTGGTCGCCGTCGACCACGCGGCCGCGCTCGTCCACGGCCAGGCAGCGGTCGGCATCGCCGTCGTAGGCAAAGCCCACGTCCAAGCCTTGCTCCACCACATGGCGCTGCAGGCGCTCCATATGCGTGGAGCCACAGTCCACATTGATGTTAAAGCCATCGGGCGCGGCGTTAATCACGCGCACGTCGGCGCCCAGCGCGTCGAACACCGGCTTGGCCACCGAGGACGCCGAGCCGTTGGCGCAGTCAATGCCAATCTTGACGCCCTGCAGCGAAAAGTTCGCGCTCGCGATGAGCGAGGCAATATAGCGGTTGCGGCCCTGCATATAGTCCACCGTGGCACCAATCTGGTTGCCCGTGGCCAGCGGCACCTCGCCCTTGCCATCGATATAGTCCTCGATGAGCTCCAGCACGTCCTCGTCCATCTTAAAGCCGTCGCTGTTGACGAGCTTAATGCCGTTATCGCAAAACGGGTTGTGGCTCGCGCTGATCATGATGCCGCAATCGAAGCAGCCCTCCACGGTCTGGTGCGCCACGCCCGGCGTAGGAATCACATGCAGCATATAGGCGTCTGCGCCGCTCGCAACCAGACCGCTCACCAGCGCCGCCTCGAACATATAGCTCGAGCGACGCGTGTCCTTACCCACGATCACGCGCGCCTTGGCCCCGCGCCTGGCGCCGTAATACCAGCCCACAAAGCGGCCGATCTTGTACGCGTGCTCCACGGTCAGCCCAACGTTGGCCTCGCCGCGAAATCCGTCGGTGCCAAAGTACTTCATAAGAGGTCCTCTCTATAGACAAAGGCGCGCCGCCAAAGCAACGCGCCGCCAGCCTATTATCCTTTATAGCAACCGCAGAGGCTACACCGTCAAAAACACCATCGCGATAATCATGGCAAAACCCGCCAGGTCGGTGGGCAAAAATACCGTCCCCAGCATGAGAGCGCTGGTGATGGTAGCCGAAACCGGCTCCATGGTTCCGATAAGGCTCGCACGAACCGAGCCGATCTCCTTGACACCCTGCATATAGAACATATAGGCAAAAAACGACCCAATCACGATGAACACCGCGAGCGCGCCGACACCCGAGGGCTCGAGCGCCGGCATGTGTGCCCACGGCTGGGTAAAAATGCTCAGCACGATTCCTGCCGAAAGCATGGCTGAGCCCGTGACAACCGAGCTGCCGTATTCCTTGAGGATTCCGGCCGGAATAATTGCCATGCAGGCACCGCCCACGGCGCACAAAAGGCCCGCGAGCAGGCCCATCGGCGAAATGCTCAGCGTACTGGGGTCGCCGCCTGTGGCGATAAGAAACGTTCCGCCCAAGGCGAGCAAAACACCAAGCGTCTCGCGCGTGCGCGGAAGTCGATGCGTGGCAACGCAGGCATACCCCATGACGACCACCAGCTGCAGGCACTGGAACACCGTCGCCGTGCCCGCGTTGGTTAGGCGCACGGCAGACAGATAGCAAATCTGGTTGAACAGCAAGCCAAAAATCGTAAACAGGATGAGCTGCTTGCGGTCGGCGGGAGTAGTCCACAGTTTAACCAAGCGGTCGCGATCCTTGTTGAGCACGACGAGCATAAAGAGCAGGCCGGCGCAAACCTGGCGCATGCTCATGAGCCAAAACGTCTCGATATGGCAAACATCGAAGAGGTAGCTGGCGCAGGTGCCAGAAAATCCCCAGAACGTTCCGCCGGCAGCCGCGGCAAGCACACCCAGGGCCATCTTGCGCGTCTGGGCATCGTTGAGGCGGTCGCGCCATGCACGGCGGGTGCTGCGGCTGAGCTCATCGGTGCCCTCGGGCACATCAATGTTCGATATATCGGTCATCGGCACCGAAGCCCCTGCGCCTTCGACCTGCTCGACACGCTCTCTGCTCATCCCGCTCCCCCGAAACAGTCTGGAAACAATTCGGCTTACCTTACCACGGCGAAGGCACCAGCTGGGGGCTTGTCCGCTTATCGGTAGGACAATTCCGCAGACGTCTCTTCCATGGTTCGGCATCGCAACGGCTTTGCATTATGCGACAGCCAAACACGGCAGCGAGCTCTTTTAAAATGGGCGCGACAAAGCCCTTTGATTCCACAACGTTAGCGATTTTAAAAAATATTCTTGCCACCGAGTTCAAGCTCCGTTATATTATCCCTTGCGCACTTGCGCACCCTTGATCGGGCGTTTAGCTCAGGGGGAGAGCGCTTCCCTGACACGGAAGAGGTCAGAAGTTCAAATCTTCTAACGCCCACCAAATGTTCGCAGCCCAGAGGCTATGCCTCTGGGCTGTTTTGTTTTATGTGCTAAGCCAAAAGGGCGCCGTGGCACCCAAAACCGCTTCGGCAGCTCCAATAACCATCCCAATCGAGGCTGATACCGCCTCTACATAACCGGCAATCATCCCGGCAGACCCCAAGTTGCTTCGGTATCGCCGGCAATTACCCCTGCCACACCCAAAGTCGCCCAGACAACCCCGGCGACCGCCCCAACCAGCCCCAAAATCACCCAAACAGCCTTGGCGACCGCCCCGATCTGGCCTTCGCAAGCCTCGCGGCCACATCCGGACAGCCTTCCCATAACCAGGTCTAATATTTTTCCCAAGAAGTGAACGACCTTATTTGGACCCCCGAAGCATCCACACTTTTTACAGCCAAAACCGCAGGATTCCAATGATAAAACCGCAGGAAATAAGCCACCAAAAGTGTCGATGTTTCGGGGGTCCGTTTTGACTCGTTCACTTCTCGGGAAAAGTATTAGACCTGACAATGAGGCCCTTGGTCCCATGCCCAGCAACCGCCCCTACCAATGTTGACGCGCCTCGATTACGGCCTGCCAAAGCTTAAACCGCTTCGCTTCGACGCGCTTGAGGGCAAAGTATCGCTGCTCCTCGCTCATGGGCTTGTTAAAAATGGGTCGCTTGTTCCGGTGCAGCTTCCGTCGGATGCGTTCGCACAGCCGGATGAGCTTGTCGTAGTCATTTGCCTGCTCAGTCGTCACGGTGAAGTGTGCCACGCCGCTCAACAGCTCCAACTCGTTGCGGCGCTCGGCATCCTTGTAAATCTTCTCGCGTCCGTCATGAATGGCATCGCTATCGTAATCGACCATCGCGGTCAGCACCTCTGGCAGCAGCCCGGCCTTTACTTTATCCATGCCCACCTCGACTTTAGCCGTAAGCGTTATGTCGGGTGTGCGCTCCAACACGCGAAGCTTGTGATCACGTCCGTCATTGTATCCATCGCGAATGAAGACCTTCTTGTTAAGTTCGGCCTTGCCCAATGCATACCCGCCGTAGCGCGCAGGCAGCGACATAAACATGCAGAGCCCCGACTCCCTCGGAGAGCGCGACCCCTCGATCACATATGCAAGCAGCGCCTTTGCCTTCGCGATGCCCCTCACCTTGGGTGACTTCTCGATATACGCCGCGATGAGCTCCTTAGTCGTGAGCCTGCTATCGCGCATGCCCGCGTCCCTGCCTGTTACCCCACCGGGAGCAAGGTTATCCAGCCGGTAATCCGATGTCATCGCATAGCCGGCATAGACAGCCGCCGCCACATCGCCATCGTGCACAGCCTGCAAAAACGCCAGCTCGGGAGAGCACACATACGCATCAAGGTCGCCCATCCAGTGGCCCAGCGAGATAAACGAACCCGCCGGGAGCTCGTTGGTGCACAGATGCGTCTTAACATGCTTGCTCTGCCGACGGCCGGCGCGCGACGGCACCAGCAAATCCAGCGTTTCGATCCCCAGGTCATAGCGATCGATAACCTCCTGCGCTTCTTGGTCCAAGAGCGCACGGGCACCTGCAATCGACACGACCTCTGGCTCCGAATCCCCAAAGCGAGGGTTCGACATGTGCGCCAACAGCGCCAATGCGGCGTTATGTGGAACGATAAAGTACCCCATGGCGCGAAGATAGCACGCACGCCGGCGGCGGCTAGCGGTCCTGTTAAGTTTCCGGTAAACGACCGGCGGTTTTTTCGCCGAGGTGCGCCAAAGTGTTCATTCGACGATGCCCAAGCCGCAATCCGTCAAGTTTTTGGCAAGGTTGCCGCCCAACTGGCCAAAAGCCGACCATCTACTTGCCAGTTTATCCAAGGCGTAACCAACCAGTCCGCACCGCGGCTTCTCGGCAAAACACCACAACGTCCACACCCTGCGGTATCCTTGAGCCACTTACACCTGCAGCACCAAGGAGCCACCATGCGCACCGAGCTCGATGTTCCCTTTTCGCGCAAAGAAGAAGCCAAGGCGCTGGGCGCCAAATGGGACCGGACCAAGAAGATCTGGTATGTACCCAGCGGCGTCAACCCCGAACCCTTTGCCGAGTGGCTGCCCGGTGTTGACCGATCCGACCCCTCTGCGCCGTATATATATCTAGTACTGGGCAAGCGCGAGTGCTGGAAGTGTCACAAAGAGACCTCGGTCGCGGCCTTCGGCATTCCCTATCGAACCGATAACGACGAGGGCATCGCCATCGCGCACGCACCCAACAAGGCCGGGCACATTGCCATCGACACGACCAATGCCAACGCGCTCGCCATTGTTCCCGCTCTTGGCTGCGTCCCGGGCGAGATCCGCGACTATCTTTCTAAGCGCTGTGGCTACAAGCCCGTAGGCGCGCGAGCCTCCAAAGCCCCATCGCTCGGCAACACGTGCACCAGTTGCGGCGCACTGCAAGGCAGCCGCTATCTGTTCGAAGAACCCACGTCCCCGTTTGCCCTCACTGCCATCAACAAGCTGCCGGCACTGGAGTTTGTGCGCGTCGAAGTTGCCGGCGTCTTTGGCGTCCCGGCCACGCGTACCAATTTTGACCAGGCACTCTTTACCTGGGCACGCGACCATCACGCCGAGTTCCATAAGCAGCTCGGTGAGGGGGTTTATTTGTAGAAACGGAGAAGCCTTCACAGCCAGCTCCTCCGCATCACCTATCCCCCGTCGCAAACGTCATACACGATATCGAGGCCGCAAACAGGGCATTTCTCCGGATACACCGGCATATGAACGCCCGTCCGTTTTCTCACTTCGTCGCTGAGTCTGTCGCGCGCATCGATGAACCGAATATCGAGACACGATATTTGCGAGCCGCAACAAGGACAGGAGACAGCAAACGACCCGCAATCAACCTCTACGCCCGGAAACATATTGTTGTCGATAAGGGCACACGGCAGTTTTCCGTACTTCCCCATCGCAATATCGCCTCGCCAGCTCACACGCGCTCCTCTCTCGCTATCCAAATCAGGAAGAGCATGCACCGGCGGGCGTGCACGAGATTGCATCGCCACGCGATCCGATCAAACAACACGATCGTCAAAGACTGCCAAAGCCAAATACGCTAATACGGCAGAAGCCCCGCCTT
Organism: Collinsella sp. LCP19S3_H3; assembly: GCF_052119145.1. Taxonomy (NCBI): domain Bacteria; kingdom Bacillati; phylum Actinomycetota; class Coriobacteriia; order Coriobacteriales; family Coriobacteriaceae; genus Collinsella; species Collinsella sp. LCP19S3_H3. The sequence continues at coordinate 219,088 of NZ_JBQKFW010000001.1, read as the reverse complement.
TTCACGCTTCTTTTCCGAGCGATCGAACTCAATGCGATGGGCCTCAAGAAACACCGCATTGGGTCGCCACTGACGCTCATTCGGCTGCCTTAGCGTCGCACCTGCAAAGGAAGCGTAGTCGGTCTTATCCAGCAGGTACGATCCGCACAGCCGATATTCGCCGCAAACAGGCTCAAACGAAATCAGATGAGCATCGAATAGAGCATGAAAGTCGCGCCGAAGCAGAATACCGTTGCTGGCAACCTGCGATTTGGGTCCCGAGTAATTCTCGATATGTGCAGCCTCCAGTGCCTCGTTAACCCCACAACCCGACACCGCGCAGCGACCATCATAGGCGGCAATGAGCTGCTTGCGGAACCATTGCTGCCCCAATCGCTCGCGTCTCAACGCATAGCGAACTTTTTCGTCATCGGTCGCACTCTGTCCGGCAAACTCAATGTCGGCTGGCATGTGCTTCAGATAGCTCATGTCGGACGCAAAACGAGGATCAGGCCCGCCTTTATGAACGGGACCATGCAGAACAAACCAGCCGTTTTCGGGCTCAAACCGTTCAACAAACGCAAGGCCGAGCACCTTATAGCCCACCTCGGTTGCAAATATGACTCCAACTGGAACGCCATATTCCATGCAGTTGAGCATTTTACGGTTGTAATTCTGGTCTCGAGAACCAACGACACCTGGCGCTTGAACCGAATACTTAATGACCCACGTACCGTCATCCAAATAGAGCGGAGGAACATCGGTGTAGAAGCTCTTTTTAGAGTTATGGACCGAAAGCGCAAAGATCTTATTGGGATCTTGCTTCACCCGGTCCTGGCCCGGCCAGAAGATCCCTGAATCCCGCGTTACGGGAAAGAAGTCCGAGCCAATTCTCAAACGATACTGATACTGAGGGCTATCTTCCTTGGTGCGGTGCGGAAGGCTGGTCCAAACGCCCCCGCGCTGCTCCTCACCCAGAAACCACTCCCATGCCTCAACGTATTCGGAAGGCACGAGACTGCAGGCACGGTCATAGCTTGGTCCATCCATCAACGGAACAGCAAGGTCAATGTCGTTCATCGCCAGCACCTACAACCATACGAACGCGAGTCATGCCCCTCAATAATATGGCCGAGAGTCAATTATTACGAGATCTCATTCCGCGATCGGCACATCGTTGATGCTCTCGGTTTGCCGCTGGCGCGCTCATACCCCGCTATCCCACTCCCCTGTATACTGATGTAGCACGTGTTTCATCCGGGCTTATTGGGCCGGATTGTTCATGGGAGGGTCTTATGGCTGCTTCGAATCCGCCTAAGGGAAGCGTTTCTTCTTCGTCCATCAAGCCGGTGACGCGCAAGGCCGTGCGCTGCCAGCGCGAGGTCGCTTGGCTTGTCACGCAGGCGGCGGGCAGGCTTGTGGCGACCACTCAGGACGTCAATGCGCCTACGCCGAGCTTTGTGTTAGCAGCGGCGCTGGATTTTGTGCGCCAATTGGAGCTTGCCGCACAGGATGCCAGCGGCCACCTCGACTACCAGAATGTTATGGCGCCCGACCTGCAAACGTTCTGCCACATGGCCAAGTTGCCCGCCGCGCCCAATGCGCTTTCGGACGCAGGCTACATGTTTACGCTTTCGGGCGCGGACCTTATCCGCGACATCTATGCATACTGCAGCGAGCTCGCCGAGCGCCACGTCTTTGGCGCGGCTGAAGTCAAACCGGGAAATGTCATCAAACTGGTTCTTAGGCTGTTCCTGATGGACGGACACGCGGACGCTCAGGCATAGGACGTCTTTCGGCACCATTCATCAAGCCGGCGCTGGCCGCCTTATCTTGGTTGCCGCTACGTGAGTGAGAATTTTTGGACGGTCCGAAAATCCGCGCTCGTGTGTCCGAATATCCACGCTCGCGCGGCGGTCACGCAGGGCCTTTGTCCAATCCGCCGGCATCGTCTCCAGTTCGCCGCAGAGCCGCGGCCCCATATGGGTATACTCACGAGGATTCGACTCGATTCGCCCCCGCTGGGGCGTCAAAGGAGACTGCATATGTCCACCACCTCAACCGACCCGCGCGCCGCTGCCGCCGCGCTGCTGGTGCCCGGCACCACCTGTCACGGCTTTGCCGTCGAGCGCTGCGAGACCGTGCCCGAGCTCGACTCGGACGCCTACGTGCTGCGCCACACCGCCTCGGGCGCTCGCCTGCTGTACCTGGCGTGCGACGACGAAAACAAGGCTTTTGCCATTGGCTTTAAGACGCCGCCGGCTGATTCCACCGGCGTGTTCCATATCCTCGAGCACTCGGTGCTGTGCGGATCGGCCAAGTTTCCCGTCAAGGAGCCGTTCGTCGACCTGATCAAGAGCTCCATGCAGACGTTCCTCAACGCCATGACCTACCCCGACAAGACCATCTACCCCGTTGCCACCACCAACGAGCAGGATCTGTACAACCTGATGGACGTGTACCTGGACGCGGTGTTCAACCCGGCCATCTATACCAAGCCCACCATTTTTGAGCAGGAGGGCTGGCACTACGAGCTGGACCTGCCGAAGGGCGCCGAGGGCGAGGGCAACGGCAGTTCCGCAAGCCTGCGCGAGGGAACGCTACGCTATAACGGCGTGGTTTTCAATGAGATGAAGGGCGCGCTGTCCGACCCCATGAGCGTGCTGGACGACGCCGTCAACGCCGCGCTTTATCCCGACACCGCCTATGCGCACGAGAGCGGCGGCGACCCGCGCGCGATTCCTGCGCTCACCTACGAGCAGTTCCTGGACACGCACGCGCGCCACTACAATCCTTCCAACTCCTACATCACGCTCTACGGCGACCTGGATGTGGACCGTGCACTGGCCTTTTTGGACGAGCGCTATCTGTCGCAGCCGAGTGCCGCGAGCCGCCGCATGGACGCAGCCGTCGCCGCCGGCGAGGACCCGTCCACGCTGGCGCCCAATCCGCTGGTCGTGCAGGCGCCCGTGACCTGCGAGTACAAGCGTGTCGAGATGGCAACCACACCCGAGAACGCCCTGGTGGGCCTGGGTCTTGTGCTGGGCAGCGCGCTCGACCGCAAGCGCACGATCGCGGCGGACATCCTGTTCGAGGCACTGCTGGGTTCCAACGAGGCGCCGGTTAAGAAGGCCATTCTTGCCGCCGGCCTGGGCGGCAACGTGGTGAGCTACACCGCGGCCGAGAGCCTGCAGCCCTACGAGCTCATCATGCTGCAAAACGCGCAGCCCGGCGTGGCGCGCGAGCTGCGCCGCGTGTTCCAGGACGCCTGCCGCGACCTGTGCGAGCACGGCGTTCCGCGCGAGCGCCTAGAGGCCATCATCAGCAGCAACGAATACGACCTGCGCCAGCGCGACTACGGTATCGCCGACGGCGTGGCCATTGCGTGCGACGCGCTGAGCACCTGGCTCTACGATGACGACGCCGCGACGCTGGCGCTCAAGTACGGCCCGGTGTACGAGGAGCTGCGCGGCGAGCTGGACGGCAGCTATTTTGAGGACCTGCTGCGCGAGCTGGTGCTGGAGAATGACCACATGGCGCTGGTTGAGCTGGTGCCGGTGGATGCCGCCGAGGGTGCGGAGAGTGCCGAGGCCGCCGAGCTGGCAGCCAAGCGCGATGCCATGACCGATGCCGAGCTGGCCGATGTGGTCGAGCGCACGGCTGCGCTGCGCGCCGCGCAGGAGGCGGATGACGCGCCCGAGGCCAAGGCCACGCTGCCACGCCTGCGCGTGTCCGACATTGGCGAGGCGCGCCCCGAGCCGCCGCTGGTCGTGGACACGACCGCGCCCATCCCCTGCCTGCGCCACGGCATCCCCACCAACCGTTTGGCCTACGCCATGCAGTATTTCGACCTGAGCTGCGTCGCGTTTGAAGACCTGCCCTATGTGACGCTACTCTGCCGCCTGCTCAAACAGCTGCCCACGAGCGAACACTCGGCCGAGGAGCTCGACAACCTTATCGCCGGCAAGCTGGGCTTTTTGAGCTTTACGACCGAGGTCATGACGCAGCCCGACGTGGACGGCGTGCGCCCCTACCTGCTGGTGAGCGCCGGCGCCCTGTCCGAAAAGATCGATGCGCTGGCGAGCCTGCCGCGCGAGGTGTGGTCGAGCACGCTGTTGCTTGATGCCGACGCCGACCGCGTGCGCGACGTGCTCACGCAGATTCGCATTGGGCTTGAGCAGGGCTTCATTAACAACGGTCACTCGGCGGCGCTCGGTCGCGCGATGAGCTACAGCTCGCCTTCGGCCGTGGTGCGCGAGCAGCTTTCGGGCGTGGACTTCTACCTGTTCCTGCGCGATCTGCTCGACCACTTTGACGAGCGCCTGGACGACCTGCGCGCCAAGCTTGCCGAGCTGGCAGGCCGCATCTTTGTGTCCGATGGCTGTCTGGCGAGCTTTACCGGCAGCGATGAGGACTTTGACGCGTACTGGGCCGCCGCGGGCGACCTGGGGTTGGGCGTGGGCGACGGTGCTGTTGCCGGCCGCGACGCGCTCGTGGTGCCGACGCCGTGTGACCGCCACGAGGCTTTCGTCATCCCCAGCGACATCTGCTTTGCGGCAAGCGCATGCGACCCGCGTCGCCTGGGCATTGACGTGACGGGCGCCTGGGCGGTTGCCGCCAACGCGCTCTCCTACGACTACCTGTGGAACGAGATCCGCGTGAAAGGCGGGGCGTACGGCTGCGGATTCCGCGCGGCAGGCGAGCGTCAGGCGGCGTTCTACACCTACCGCGACCCGGCAATCGACCCCTCGATTGAGCGCGTGGCGCGCGCAGGCGAATGGCTCGGCGGTTTTGAGCCCGACGAGGCAGCCTTTGAGGGCTTTATCGTGAGCTGCGTGAGCGGCATGGATGCGCCGGTGAAGCCGTACGCGCTCACCAAACGCCGCAACACGACCTACCTGGCCGGACTCGATCCGCATGCACGCGAGGAGCGCCGCGCCCAGATGCTCGCCGCCACGCCCGGTGAGCTGCGCTCGCTCGGCGCCGACGTGACGCGCATCGCAGCCATCTCGCCCACCTGCGTCTTTGGCGGCCGAGACGTCATCGCCAAGAGCAACGCCGGCTTCAACGTCATCGACCTGCTGGGCTAACGCACAGCAAAGGTAGATTTTTGGGACATGCCTGAAAATCTACCTTTTCTTTTGCCGCTGCTTGGGCGGGGCAGCTCAGCCCGTCACACCAGGTTGTCTAAATCTGTAACATCTAGGCGGCAATATTGGCTCCAGATGTTACAAATCGAGACGTTTTCGGATGACGCCGGCCCTTTGTCTAAATCTGTAACATCTAGGCCCGATTTTGCCGAGTTACTGTTACAGATCGAGACACACCGCCGCGAACACCCACTCTTCGCCAAAACCCACGAAGGTGTCCATGAGCTGCTCCCCTTGCGATGGTTTGCGTGGTGGTTTCGTCATTTGACCAGATAAAACCTACCAAAATAAACCTGTCCCTTTTTGGTAGGTTTGAGAGAGGGGCCGGGATGGATAAGGCCGAGTTGCGGCGGGCGGTAATTGCCCGGCGCGATGCTCTAGATTTGGATATGCGGGCGGCGAAGTCTGCTGCTGTATGCGCGCGGCTCGTTGAGTTGCTGGGCGGCTCGGGTCCCGCGGCCCCGCGCACCGTTGCCGTCTATGCCGCCATGGGCTCCGAGGCAGATCCTGCCGCGTTTGCCGCAGCGGCCGCAAAACACGGCTGGCGCGTGGCCTATCCGTGCATGTTCTCGGCAGCTGACACCGTGGCTTGTGGCCAGCGCATGTGTATGCGGGCAGTTGCTGCCGGCGATGCGTCCGAGGCCCCGTTTATCGCCCACCCTACGCGGGCCTTCGCAGCCACGGACGTCGACAGCAGCCGTTTTCCTATCGTGCCTGCCGAGGCGCTCGATATGATCGTCGTGCCGCTCGTAGCCTTCGACCACACCGGCGCGCGCCTGGGCTACGGCGGCGGCTGCTACGACCGCTACCTGCCCACGCTCTCGCCCGCATGCCAAATCATCGGCATCGCCTTTGACGAGCAGCGTGTCGACCACGTTCTCACCGACACCCACGACCTGCCGCTACCCCACATCATCAGCGCCTAACCGCCGTTGTATCGCACCCGCAAGATGGGCATCCAAGAATCCACGCTCGTCACGCCGCAGCCACAACCGCAACCGCGGCCGTAGCCTAGTGCTCCTCGCCGGCGCGGGCCAGGTCGTAGGGCGTGGTCTGGTAGACGTAGTAGTTGAGCCAGTTGGTGTAGAACAGCTGGGCCTGGCTGCGCCAGACGTTGCGCGGCTCGGCGGTGGGGTCGTCACCTGGGAAGTAATGCGCCGGCACCTGGGGGTTGAGCCCGCGCTTCACGTCGCGCTCGTACTCCAGGCGCAGCGTGTCGGTATCGTACTCGGGATGGCCAAAGACAAAGAAGCGGCGGCTGTCGGTCGACTTGACGATGTACAGGCCCACCTCGTCTGATACGGCCACGACCTCAAGCTGCGGCTCGGCCTCCACGTCCTCGCGGCGCACATCGGTATTGCGTGAGTGCACGGCATAGAAGCGGTCGTCAAAGCCGCGGACCAGCGGGCTTTGCGGCTTCACCAGATAATGCTCAAACACGCCGCTCGCCTTGGCCGGCAGGTCGCACTTCTGGATACCGTAATGATGGTAGAGCCCTGCCTGTGCACCCCAGCAAATATGCAGCGTAGAGTGCACGTGCGTGGTGGACCAATCCATGATCTGGCAGAGCTCGGGCCAGTAGTCGACCTCCTCGAACGGCATCTGCTCCACCGGCGCGCCCGTGATGATCAGGCCGTCGTAGTGGATATCGCGGATGTCGTCGAACGTACGGTAGAACGTCTCCAGGTGGCCGGCACTCACGTGCGTGGCCTCGTGCGTCTTGGTGCGTAGCAGGTCCACCTCTACCTGCAGCGGCGTGTTGGAGAGCTTGCGCATGATCTGCGTCTCGGTGGCGATCTTGGTTGGCATGAGGTTGAGGATGAGCACGCGCAGCGGACGGATGTCCTGGTGCAGCGCGCGGTACTCGGTCATGACAAAGATGTTCTCGCTCTCGAGCTGCGCGGCGGCAGGGAGGGCGTCGGGGATGCGAATGGGCATGGATGCTCCTTACGAGTCAGTTGCAGCTATGGTACAACGAGCGGCCCCATCCGCGCGAGTGCATCGCCCCGAGACACCGTCAGCGGCCCAAATCACTCCAAAAGTAGAGATTAAGGCATGTCCCAAAAATCTACGGCGCTTTAGCCTAGCAAAGTGGCAGCAGGACGCTACAATGGTTCGATGCGAAATACTCGGCCGAAAGGATATGAATATGTACCAGACGCGTAAGATCGGTGTGGTCGGCCAGGGCCACGTAGGAGCACATGTCGCCAACAGCCTGCTCATGCAGGGCATTGCCGATGAGCTGTACCTCTGCGATATCAACGAAGCCAAGGTGACGTCCGAGGTCCAAGACCTGCGCGACTCCCTTTCGTTTGTCCCGTACAACACCAAGATCGTCAACTGCTACGACCACTACGAGGAGCTGGCCTGCTGCGACGTCATCGTCAACGCCGCCGGCAAGGTCGCACTGGCCGCCGGCAACCGCGACGGCGAGCTGTTCTTTACCACCGACGCCGCCCGCACCTTTGCCAAGCGCATCGTCGATGCCGGCTTCGACGGCATCTTCGTGAGCATCTCCAACCCCTGCGACGTCGTGTGCACCGAGCTGTGGCACCTGACCGGCTACGATCCCAAGAAGATCATCGGCTCGGGCTGTGGCCTGGACTCTGCCCGCCTGCGCACCGAGATCTCCAAGAAGGTCGGGGTGAGCCCCAAGTCCATCGATGCCTACATGATCGGTGAGCATGGCTTTAGCCAGCTGGCCGCCTTTAAGGCCGCAACCATCGCCGGCAAGAGCCTCAACGAGCTTCAGGCCGAGAACCCCGACAAGTACGCCTTCGACCACATGGAGGTCGAGGAGCTCGCACGCAAGGGCGGTTATGTGACCTACGCCGGCAAGCAGTGCACCGAGTACGCCGTTGCCAACTCCGCAGCGCGCGTCTGCGCCGCCGTGCTGCACAACGAGCACGCCGTGCTTTCGGCCTCTACGCTTATGACCGGCCAGTATGGCGAGGAGGGCATCTTTACCTCCCTGCCGTGCGTGATCGGCGCCGAGGGCGTCGAGGAGGTCTACACGCTCGACCTTTCCGAGCACGAGCTCGAGGGCTTCCACAAGAGCTGTCAGCACATCCGCGACAACATCGCCCAACTCGACTGGTGGGACGCCGAGGCCTACGACGCCAAGTAGTCCGCCGGTTGATGCGACAACTCACTCATACGGACACAATGTAAAGCGGGCCGCGCCGGAAACCCACCGGCGCGGCCCGCTTTTTGACTCACGCGACACGCTTGCAGATTTAGGTCTAATACTTTTCCCGAAAAGTGAACGAGCAAAAACGAGCCCCCGAAGCATCGGCACTTTGTGGAGACCATTTCCTGCAGTTTCATTAAGATTTTCCTGCTGTTTTGGCGTCAAAAAATGTCGATGCTTCGGGGGTCCAAAATAGGTCGTTCACTTCTCGGGAAAAGTATTTGACTTCGTTTTCGACAAACAGAAAGGGGCGCCGTAACGCAAACGGGGCCCGCGCTTGGCGAAGGCCCCGTCATGAAAATCGCGTTCCCCGTTACCTAGTACCGCTCGACGCCCATGTAGCGGCGAACCTCGGGGCTGTGGTCAAATACCTTGCCGCGGGCGGCGCGCAGCTCACAGCTCATCGCATAGAAGAAGATCGGCTCCAGGTACGAACGCACGCTGGCAGGCACCTCGCCCACGCCGTACTCAAGCGCATCGAGCACCATGACTGTATCGGTGTGCGTGTTGAGGAATGCCAGTGCGCGCTCCTCCATGGGGCGACACTCGCCAGCGCCAAGCTGCACAAAGTAGAACACGCCGGGCTCGGTAGCCTCGAAGGGACCGTGGAAATACTCGCCGGAGTGGATGTAGCAGCAGTGCTGCCACTGCATCTCCATGAGCGAGCAGATGGCCATGGCGTAGGTCTGGCTAAAGTTGGGGCCGGAGCCCAGGATATAGAAGAACTTGTGCTGCTGGCAGAGCTCGGCAAAGCGATCGCCCAGCTCGGCGTTGACTTTCTCGCGGGCAGCGGGCAGCAGTGCGTCCATCTGCTTAAGGCCGGCGTACATGTCGGCGAGCGCCTCGTAGCCCTCCTGCTGGTCGAGCAGCTCGGCGGCGATCAGAGCGCCGATGCCCTGCGGAACTTCGGCCTGCGACTCGCCCTTGCCCCACGGGTAAACCCAGGTGGTCCACTTGCCGTTATCGATCTTGGAGCCCGCGTAGTCAGTCATAGTCACGACCTCGGCACCGGCGGCCAGCGCCATCTCGCAGCCGTCGACGACCTCTTGCGTGTTACCGCTGTGGCTACAGGCGATGACGAGTGACTTCGGCCCTAGACTCTTGGGGGCCATAAGGCAAAACTCGCGCGCCGTGTAGACCGTCGAGGTAAACGTGGTTGCCTCGCGCTTGAGCAGCTCATTGGCCGGCATAAGGTCAATCATCGAACCGCCGCAGGCGATCCAAAAGACATTCTCGATCTTACCCTTGCGCTCGATAATTCCCTGAACCAGATCGTGTGCGTTCACGGTGACATTCCTCCCTGTGTGGCGGCTTTGAGCGACGAAAGCTCGTACCTGCGGTCGTTCTATGTTGTCCTATTTATAGCACGCAAGCTGTCGCAGGTGAATTCATTTCACCAAACTTGTTCTGTATTGTTCTATCTATGGACGTTAGATGTCGAACACGTAGCGCGAGCCCACGATCTTTTGGCGCCCGAGCAGCAAGGGCCGCTCGTCCGCATCGGTAAAGTACGCCTCCATATAAAAGAGCGGCTCGCCGACCGGCACCTCCAACAGCGGGGCCGTCTGAGCATCGGCGAGCGCGATCTCCACGGTACAGGGATCGGACTTGAGCGGTGCGCGGCCCGAATGCACGGCAACGAGCGCAAAAATCGAATTGTCGGTGAGGTCCTCGTCGGCAAGCTGCTGCAGATAGGGATGGTCGGCCAGCACAAAGGCGTTGTTCTCGAGCATGACGGGCACGCCATCGGCCGTGCGCACGCGCTCGACCACGATGAGCTCGCAGCCGGGTTCCACGCCAAAAAACGCCGCGTCCTCGCGCGTCGCCGCAACCACCGTGCGCGACACCAGGCGCGCTCCGGCCGCCATGTCGTTGGCAGCGCAGGCCTCGGTAAAACTCTGGACGTCGCCTTTCTGGACAATCTTGCGCTTGAGCTTGGGCGCACACACAAACGTGCCCCTCCCCTGCTGACGGTTGAGATATCCCGCGCGCGACAACTCCTCAATGGCGCGACGCACGGTAATGCGCCCCACGCCGTAGGACTTCGCGAGCTCCATCTCGGAAGGAATGCGCGAGCCGGCAGCGTACACGCCGCGCGCGATCTCGCCCTTTAGGTCGTCCATAACCTGCTGGTACAGCGGCACGGCGGACACGTCAGTACGGTCGGTCTTGCTATCGGCTGCCATCGTTACGCTCCATCCCGTGCATGCTCGGATTCAAACTCTTCAATCGCCGCCATAAACTGCTCGCCAAAGGCGTCGGCTTTTTTCTCACCAATGCCGTTGACCCGGATAAGCTCGTCGCGCGTCTGAGGGCGCAGGCGGCACAGACCGCGCAGGGCCTTATCGGAGAAGACCATGTACGGCGCCATCTCCAGCTCGGTCGAAATCTCCTTGCGGAGTGCCCGCAAGCGCTCGAACAGATCGGCATCGTCGCCCACGCGCGGGCGCTGATCCAGCTCGGCCTCCTCGCGCAGCAGATCCACCGCACGGCGGGCGCGGGCCGAGGCCTTGCGCTTGGATGCACGACGCTTAACGGTAAAGGCAAACGCCTCGTCCTCGACCTCGCCGGCACGCGGGCCCAGCCCCACGACCGGGTACTGTCCCTGTGAGGTTGCCAAATAACCGCGGCCGCACAGCTGCCCGATGATGTCCTTGATGCGCCCGACCGATTCGCTCGACAGCTCACCGTAGCCGCGGTCCTCGTCCAGATGCATCTGGCGAATGCGCTCGGTGTTGCCGCCGTGGAGCACGTCGGCGATCAGCGACTTGCCAAAACGCATGGGACGCGTAGCCACATAGCGCACGGCGGCGCGGGCCATATCGGTGACGTCCTCGACCTCGAACTGCGTGAGGCAGTTGCTGCAGTTGCCGCAGCCCTCGGCGTCGTCCGTGGCGGCACCGCTAGCACCGGCTGCGGCGGTATGCTCGGCCGCAGCCTCGTCGCCAAAGTAGCGCAGCATGTATTCGCGCAGGCAGCCGGTGGTATTGCAGTAGCCCTCCATCTGGCTGAGCAGGCGGTATCGATTCTGGAGCGCCCACGCGCGTTGCTCGTCATCGAGCGCCTCGTCGGCAGCATCGCCGCGATCGATCAAAAAGCGACGCATACGAAAATCATTGCCGTTCCACAGCAAATGGCAGCTGGCTGGGTCGCCATCGCGGCCGGCGCGGCCCGCCTCCTGGTAGTACGCCTCGATGCTCTCGGGCACGTTGTTGTGAATCACGTAACGCACGTTGGGCTTGTCGATACCCATGCCAAAGGCGTTGGTGGCAACCATTACCTGGATATCGTCGTCGATAAAGGCGCGCTGGCTTTGCCGGCGGGCGTCGTTGCCCATGCCGGCATGGTAGCGGCCAACGCGAATGCCGCTGGAGCCCAGCGCCTCGGCAAGCTCGCTTGCCAGCGCATCGACGGTCTTGCGAGTCGAGCAATACACGATGCCGCTTTCGCTCGAATGTGCGATCACATAGTCGCGCACCCACGCGGCCTTGGCCTTGTCGCCCATCTCCTCGCAGCCAAAGTAGAGGTTCTTGCGATCGAAGCCCGTCACCACCGTCGCGGGGTTTTGCAGGCCGAGCATCTGCTGAATGTCCGCGCGCACGCGCTCGGTCGCCGTAGCGGTAAAGGCCGCCACGATGGGGCGCTTCGGCAGGGAATCGATGAACTCGCGAATCTGCAGGTAGGCGGGACGGAAATCCTGGCCCCACTGGCTTACGCAGTGGGCCTCGTCAATGGCCACGAGCGGCACGCCAATGCCGGCGGCGGCGGCCTCCCGCGCAAAAGCTAAAAAGCGCGGCTCGAGCAGACGCTCGGGCGCCACGTACATAAGCTGGTAGCGGCCCTCGCGCGCCCGCTTGAGCACGGTGTTTTGCTGGGCCGGAGTAAGACTGGAGTTGAGATAGCTGGGTCGCGCACCCGCCGCGAGCAATGCACGAGTCTGATCCTCCATAAGCGACAGCAGCGGACTCACCACAAAGGTGATACCGGGCAGCATGAGCGCGGGCACCTGGTAGCAAATGGACTTGCCGGCGCCCGTGGGCATAACGCCCAGCGCATCGCGGCCGGCAAGGATCGCATCGACCATGCGGTCCTGCCCCGGGCGAAACGAGGTGTAGCCAAAATAGGCGCCGAGCGTATCGAGCGCCATCTGCTGCATGCTATCGGTCATGGTTTCCTAACGTCCAAGTCATCTGCCGCCGATTATACGCCGCCACGCGGACCGATGCCGCACGGCTGCCGGCCACGGGCAATGTAATCCGATGGGAACGAGCGTGGATAATCTCCCACTTTGAGCCCGTCACCAAGCAAAAAACGGGAGATTATCCACGCTCATTCTGCGGGTAGTCATTGGGGACATTCTTGACAAGCGCGGAAACGTCGCTGGTTGAGCATAAGTCAGCGAAAACGCCCCTAAGCGAGCAAGGTGACGTGAAAGAGGAGGGAAGCGTACTTCGGTACGCGACCGACGATTGAACGTCAGATTGCCGCTTAGGGGCGTTTGCAGCGTCGACCGGTCCGCCGTTCGTTAGAACGGCGGAACCAAAGGCGTAGCATCGAGCCGTTACGCGGTTTGGTAAAACCGCGTAACTTACATGACCATAACGTAGCGGCTACCCACGTAGTACTGCTTGCCGAGCAAAACCGGCTCGCCATTGGGACCGGTAAAGCCGGCACGCAGGTTGAGCAGCGGATCGTGCGGAGCGATGCCCAGCTCGGCCGCCTGCTCGGCATTGGCGCGAACGGCCTCGACCGTGCGGTAGCCAACCGAGGCAATCGGCGTTCCACCAACACGCTCGACCTCGGCAAAAATCGACTTGTCCTCAAGATCGGCCGTCAACAGCTCACGGTAGGCGTCAAAGGGCACAAAGATGTTCTCCTCAAAGATGGGCTCGCCGTCGGCCGTACGCACGCGCTTGATATGCAGCAGCAGCGCATCCTTCTGCAGGCCAAAGAACTCCATCTCGTTTTGGCGCGCCGGAACGATCTGGCGATCGATTACATGCGCGCCGGCCTTCATGCCATTGTCGGCACACAGCGCGGTAAACGTCTGCAGCATCGAGGCATGAAACTGGCGGTTGATGTGCGGCGTGGAGACAAACGTGCCACGGCCTTGCTGTTTAACCAGATAGCCATCGGAACACAGCTCCTCTACGGCGCGGCGCACCGTAATACGGCTCACCTCGTACTGCTCGGCAAGCTCAAGCTCGGACGGGATACGCTCCTTGGGTGCATAAACACCTTTCTCGATCGAATCCTTGATTTCGTCGTAAATCTGCTGGTACAGCGGCGCATTTTTGGGTGCAGGCATATCTAATCACTCTTATCGAAATATCGGAATAACAAATACGTATATAACGTCTAGTTTTATGTTACCTCATAACGATAAAACGATACACCCTCCCTACCAAAAAGGGACAGGATTGAGCAGAGCCGGCAAAATGCCAAATACCTTACTTGCCGTCGTCCTGCTGCAAGCTGTCCTGTTCGCTGAGGCGCACCTGCCTGATGGCCATGCGTGCGGGCTTGTCGGGATCGGGAACGGCCGTGGGCATGGGTTCGTCGACATGACCGCCCCACCAACCGCCCACAAAGTTGAGCGTGTGGAAAACGTTGATCACGGCGCCGGGATCAACCTCGCATACCAGCCTGATAATGTCCTGGCTCTCGTAGGTCGAGACAACGGTGTGCAGCAGGTACATCTTCTCGCGGCTGTATCCGCCGACGACCTCGGCGCAGCTAATGCCGTGCTGAAAATGGTTTACGTAGGCAGTCATGACCTCGTCTGCCTTACGCGTCGTGATCTGCAGCGTCACACGATCGTAGCGATGATAGAAACTGTCGATGGTCTTGGTCGAAATAAACTGAAACACAATGGAATACGCCGCCTTGTCCCAGCCAAACATAAAACCAAAGATTGCCAGGATAAAGCAGTTGAAGCCAAAGATGACGCCCCAGATGGTCTTGCCCGTGTGGTTGGAAACCCACAGCGCGATAAAGTCGGTGCCGCCGGTGGATGCGCCGGACTTAAGCGCGATGGCAGCACCCAGGCCCGAGACCACGCCGCCAAAAATGATGAGCATGATCTTGTCGCCTAAAAACGGCGCAAAGTGAAAGACGTTGAGGAACAGCGACGAGAGCACGACCTGCATCATCGAGAAGATGACAAAGCGCTTGCTAATGCCGTTCCAGCATAGGAGCGCCACGGGGATGTTGAGTGCGAGCATACCGAGCGAGATGTCGATGTGAACGCCGCCTAGCGAGGTAACGCGATCGAGAAGGACCGCGACGCCGGTAAGACCACTCGGAAGCAGGTCAGCGGGCCGAATGAACGCCTGGATCAGAAATGTCTGGAGAACGGCAGAGACCGTGACTGCCACGGCAGTAATGGCACGGCGGACGATGGTGAGGCGGCCGAGTACGAGCACGCGGTCCGTGAGCTGATCGATGGCATCCGCCACGCAGGCTCCTTTCGAAGGCAGATATAGTTGTGGGGCATGCCCGCGATTGTAGCATGGAGCGTGCGGGGGCGCCTCAATTCACCCTCTCTCGACAACCATCAGAAGGACCGTGAGGCCGCTCAAAAGAAAAACGCCGTGAAGAGAGCGATCCCTTCACGGCGAATTCGGCATTTGCCCAGATAAAACCTGCCAAAATAAACCTGTCCCTAAATGGCAGGTAGGATGTCACACAGATTGTCAATGACAACGTCGGCGGCAGACTGGTCCAGGTTGACGCCCTCGTGCGGACGCAGCGCCAGGACGCGGGCGCCAGAGCGCTTGCCAGCCTCGATGCCCAGAGGCGAATCCTCGATAACCAGGCACTCGGAAGGCTCCACCCCCAGCGCCTCCATGGCACGCTGGTAGATCTCGGGGTCGGGCTTAAACGCACTGCACTCGTGACCGCTGATGGTGTAGTCCAGCACGTCGGCGATGCCGGCAATCTCCACCAGCTCGTCGATCAGCTCGCGATAGGACGAGCTCGCGATGGCACACTTCACACCGCGCTCATGCAGCTCACGCATCACCGGCTCCGTCTGCTCGTTGAGAAGCTCGGCATACGGAACGGGGTGGTGCGGGCTGTAGACCTGCTTGTACTCCACGCGCAGGCGCTCACGCAGCTCAACATCGTCGGGCACCAGCGCCTTCCAAATGGCCGGCTCGTTAGACCCCGAAAGGTCGGGGATCTCGTCAAAGTGGAACCCCTTCTCTTCCATAAACGCCACGCGGCGACGGTTGTAGAACCACTCGGTATCGACCAGCACGCCGTCCATGTCAAACAGCACTGCCTTGATCATACGCTCCTCCTTCCACCTGCCAAAAAGGGACAGGTTTATTTTGGTAGGTTTTATCTGGGGTTTGCGGCGCGACAAACACGCCCCCCAAAGCAAAAAAGGGGACGGGGCGAAAACCCCATCCCCTCTCAATCAACCCGTAAGGTCTACTTACTTGTGATTAGTAGGAAAGCTTCCACATGTAGCGACGCATGGTCAGCGGGTGCTGACGGGCCTCGGCGATCTGGTTGCCGTACTCACGCATAACGGCGAGGTGCAGCAGCGGGTTGAAGTAGGTGACGACGCTCGCCGGCACGGCGTCAGCCAGGCCGTAGTCCTTGGAGTCGATCAGAGCGACCTTGGCGCCCATGCGCTTAAGGAAGGTGAGGGCGCGGGCGTCCATCGGACGGGTAGCGCCATCGGACATGAAGAAGACGTAGGGCTTACCCTCGGTGGAAACCTCGAACGGGCCGTGGAAGTACTCACCGGTGTTGTAGGCGGCGGCATCGATCCACTGCATCTCGGTGAACAGGAAGGCGGCGTGAGAATAAGCCATCTTCTCGGAGGCACCGGAAGCCATGAAGTAGATCATCTTGTCGTCCTTGAAGTCCTCGGCGAACTTCTTGGCGAGCTTCTTGCAGGACTGAGCGGCGTTCTCGCAGAGGTCGAAGACGTTGGTGAGGCCGGTAATCATGTCCTCGTAGTGGTCATAGCCCTCGGTCTGCTGAAGGATCTCGAGAGCAAGAGCGATGGCATAGCCGGGCTTCTCGCACTTGGCAGCGTAGTTGGCGTGGAAGCCGTGGATGATGACGTGGTCGGCGTCGACAGTCAGAGCGGAGCCGGCCTTGTTGGTGAGGGAGACGACCGGGCAGTTGTGCTTCTTAGCGGTCTTGTTGGCCTCGACGGTCTCGGGCGTGGAGCCACCGAGGGAGCAGGTGATCACGAAGGTGTGCTCGTTGACCCAGGAGGGCGTGTCGTAGTTGAACTCGTTTGCGGTGAAGATCTGAACGTTCAGCTTGTCCGTGTTGTTGGCCAGGAAGTACTTGGCGGGGTAAAGGTCGGACATGGAAGCGCCGCAGCCGACGAAGGCGACGCTGTGGATCTCGTGGTTGGACAGGACGTCAGCGACGATCTGCTTAGGGAGGTTAAGGTCGATCTCGTACATCTGACACATTCCTTTCGATTTTTGCGGCGCCACTTTGCCGGACGTGCGCAGGGTTACCGTGATTTGGACCGAGTCGCCGGCCCATTGAAGATGTGACATAGGGACTGTCCCTTTGACACATTTAGGGATGGAAGCCTGCCTGGGGTATGGGATGCCAGGCAGGCTCCCCGGGGAAAGCGGTTAGACGCTTGGGCGCGACTAGGCCAGGATGCCGGCCGCGGAGAGGGCGATGCCGCCCACGATGGCGATCACAAGAAGCCAACCGGTGTTGACGTTCTTCTTGATGAGCCAGTACATAAGGCCGGTGAGGCCAAGGGAAATCATCTGGGGCATCATGCCGTCCAGGATGTCCTGGATCACGACGGTGCCGTCAGCGAACTGCAGCGGGGTGGTGGCGCCGATCAGCGTAGCGATCATGCCGCCCACGGACATAAGACCCACGATGCCGCAGACATACATGAGCTTCTCCATGAGGTCGCCGCCCTGAAGCTTGCTCAGGTACTCGTGGCCGCCCTGATAGCCCATCTTGGCTGCGAACCACGTGATCAGCACGGAAGGCACGATGGAGATGAGCATGGCCAGGATCGGGCCCATGATGGAGCCCTGCTGAGCCAGCTGAACGCCCAGACCAAAGGCGATAACGCGGATGGTGCCCTGGAAGAAGGAGTCACCAATACCGGAAAGCGGGCCCATGAGGGAGGTCTTGACCGCGTTGATCGAATCGGGATCGAAGTTCTCGGGATCCTTGGCGTACTCCTCCTCCATGGAGGCGGCGAGGCCCAGGACGAAAGCGCTCGTCTGCGGAGTGCAGTTGTAGAACGCCATGTGACGGCGATAAGCCTCTTTCTTGGCAGCGAGCTGCTTGGGGTCGGACTCATCCGGATAGAGGCGATCGAGCGTGGGAACCATGCCATAGAGGAAGCCCATGTTCATCTGACGCTCGTAGTTCCAAGAGGCCTGGATGGCCCAGGAGCGCCAGAAGAACTGGCTGACCTTCTTGTTCAGGGACACGTCCTTGGTTGCGGTTGCCATAGTGTGTTCCTCCTTAGTCTTCGTCGTCTTCGAGCGGATCGTAGTCGGAATCGACACCGGCGGCTGCATGGGAACCGTTGAACTTGAAGCCCATGAAGACGACAGCCAGGCACACACCGATCAGAGCGACCGCGATGACGGACAGGTTGAGGTAAGCGGCGAGCAGGAAGCCGATGAACAGGAACGGAGTCATACCCTTCTTGATCATCATGGTGAGCAGCAGGGCCAAGCCGTAGGCGGTCATGATCTTGGTCGAAACGTTAAGACCAGTGGACAGCCACTCGGGAACCATGTTGACGATGGCCTGAACCAGGTCGGTGCCAACAAAGACGGCGAGGAAGATCGGCAGGAAGTACATGACGGCGTACAGACCAGTGCCGACGCAGATGTGCATACGGTAGGCGGTCTTGAACTTTCCGTTATCGATCGCGCTATCTGCCACATGGGTGAGGGCGGCGATGATGGAACGGAACACGATGCCGAGGAGCTGACCCAGGACGGCGACCGGGATGGCGATCGTCATGGCGGTCTCGGCGGAAGCATCGGTCAGGCACGCAAAGGCAGCGGCCACGATGCCGCCCAGGACCATATCGGGCGGAACGGCAGCACCGACCTGCACCAGGCCCATGGACACGAGCTCGACGGCGGCACCGACGGCAAGGCCGGTGGGCACATCGCCCAGCAGCAGACCGACGAGCGTAGCGCCAACGAGGGGCTGCTCGAAGTTAAGACGACCGAGCAGGCGGGAGTCCCACATGCAGAACACGCCGACGAGGCCGACGAGCACCGCACTGATGAACGTATTCATACCCTTCTCCTTTCAGTCAGGCAAAAGCCTGGTTGACTACAGCTTGGCGTCGATGTCGACGCTCTGATACGTGGGGGTCTGCTGGACATAGAGCTTGATGCCCATGTCGAGCAGCTGGTTGATGTCGGCCTTCTGCGTGGCGTCGAAGAAGACGGAGCTGTCCTTGCCGCCGACCTGATCGGCACCGTCGTGGTTGGCGGTGGCGCCCAGGTTGATGGCGTCGAGCTTGTAGCCCTGGCAGAACTGCAGCATCTCGGCAGTGTTGCCAAAGACGAACATGACGCGCTCGCCAAGGGTGTTGAGCTTGTCCATCTTGGCGAGGGCGCGCTCGACGGTGAAGACGTTCAGGCGCACGCCCTGGGGCTTGGCCAGCTTAAGAGCGCCCTTCTTGATGTCATCGTTGGCGGCAGCGTTGTCGACGACGATGATGCGCTCGGCCTGAACCTTGGTGGTCCAGGTAAAGACGACCTGACCGTGCAGCAGACGGTAGTCAAGACGTGCGAGGACGATCTTGGCGGGACCGGAGCTGTGATGGGACGCCTTGGCCTTCTTGGCGGGAGCCGCGACGGCCTCGACCGGTGCGTTGGGGTTGGTCAGACCAGTGCGGGCCTCGTTGATGAGGGCCGCGAGCTCGGTGCCCTTGACGGGGGCGGGGCTCATAGCGAGCGTGAGCGCCAGCGGGATGTTGAAACCGCTGACAACCGTGAACTTCGTGCCGTTCTTGGAAAGCTCGACCATGCTGTTGTTGACCGAGCTGCCGAGCATATCGGTCAGCACATAGACGGTGTCGTCCGCGTTGAACGTGGCGATCATGGCGTCCACCTTATTGGTGATGGGCTCCTTGTCGTCACGAGCAAGCGACACGACGTGGACGTTCGACACGTCGCCGAGAACCATCTCGAGCGTGTCTTTGGCGCCTGCGGCCAGGCCGCCATGAGATGCGAGAATGATCTGATTCATCTTGCCTCCTCCTTTTCGTTATGGTCATTATAACGTTTTATACGCTACTTACATTGATAATTAGTATAAAGACCGTTCGCGGTTAAAAATCGACCGTTTACGGGTTTAACGTACTCGAAACGTTGGGGCTGGGTAGGCGGGCACTGGCTGGATAACCCCAGGTCGGATGCCGCACGCAATTCCCTATCGCACGAAGTACCAGGGACTTTCCTGTACGGTGGGCTCCAGCGCGATGCCGGTGCGTTCCTTAAACAGATCCATGTCCTGCGATTTCTCCGTCCACCACGCGTTGGGCTTAAAGGTCATGCTCTCAATGACATGACCGACAAACACACTGTTGCGCAGCCTGGAGAAGTCGGTGTTCATGATCAGGATGGACGCGAGCACCAGCACGATGCCCAGGACCTTGATCGCGCCGGCGGGCTCGGCGTAGACACCAATGCCCAGCAGTACGGTGACAACTGTCTCGAATGACATTACGACGGGAACTTTCGACGTCTCGAGCCCCATGGACAGACCCTGCATATATAAGATGTAAGCCACGGCTGTGGGGATGAGTCCAAAGCCAAGGAACAACAGCAGCAGCTGTGGCGACATTGCCGCGGCGACATCCGGCCACGGAGCCGCGATAGCTGCCATAACCGCACCGCCAAAAACAAAGCCCCAAAACGTGACAGCCAGCGGGTGGACCGTCTTGGTTGCTATTCGGCTAAACACCGCGAGCGACGCACCGCAAAGGCCTGCAATCACACCCGACGTGACGCCCCAAACCGAAAAATGAAAACCGGAAAGGTCGCCATTGGTCACTGCAAGCACGCAGCCAACGATGTTAAAGACAATGGCAACGAGCTTGTTAGGGGTCACGTCCTCGCGATAAAGCACGCGGCCGAGCATGACGCCAAACACCGGCGAGGTGTAGAGCAGCACCGAGGCCGTGGACATGCCCACCTCGCCCATGCACTCGTAATAGCAGGTGTTGGCGGCGGCCAAACCGACGATACCGACAAGCGCGCAGGGAACAAGCTCTTTAGGGCTTGCCTTGAACAGGGTCAGCGGACCCTGAGCCACGGTAGACCCCTCACCCGGGCGGCAGCCCATAAACATCAGGACCGGCGCCAAGATAAGCGCTCCGACCAACAAGCGAAAGGCAGCCATGCTCTGGGACGAAACGCCCATGGCCGAGATGCCGTTTACAAAGATTCCGATGCTGCCCCACATAAGCGCGGCGATCAGCACCAGCACATAGCCCAGATTGCTTTTCTTCAACGCAGCCTCCTCGGTATTGTTTCCAATATGTTTCATACTACGTTATAGTCGTTATATACATTTTTCAAGCCACAAATCGCCGAACGGAAAATGATCCGCTGGGGACGGAGGAAAACGGATCACTGAGGGGCTGGTCTGAGTCAGTGATCCGTTTTCCTCCGTCCCCAGCGGATCATTTGGCTGTTGCGGTGAAATAGTTCCTAAATAGAGGCTTCAAGCCCCCAAACAGGAACTATTCCACCGCAACTTATGAGGACATCGAGCTGTTAGGCCGCTCTATCCCCTAGTAGTCAAGCTTCCACATGTAGCGGCGCGTCATATAGTCCTTGTGGGTGACGGCAGAGAGCGCGCGCATGTAGACGTTGTTGAGGATCGGCGCGAAGATCAGGTGGTTGAAGTATTCGCTCACGCTGTCCTTGATGTCGTTGAGGCCGAGCTCCTTGGCGTCGAGCTGATAGACGCGCTCGCCACCGTACTGGTTGACGAAGCGGATGCCGCGCTCGTCGTTGCAGCGGCTGCGGCCGACGCTGATGAGCTGGAACAGCGAAGTTCGCTTGTCCAGGATCTCGAAGGGGCCATGGAAGAAGTCGCAGGTGTTGATGGTGCAGGAGTCGATCTGTAGCATCTCCTGCACGTTGCAGATGCTAAAGACGTAGGCGGCACCAAAGAGCGGACCCTGAGCCATCACGTTGATGCAGGGCTTGTCGGCGTTCTGCTCGGCCCACTTGGCAGCAAGCGGACGGGTGTACTCGACGGCCTTGCGATAGATGGGGTCGACCAAGTCGAAGGCGGCCATGGCGGTCTCGTACTCGGCATAGCCCTCGGTCTGCTGCATGAGCTCCATGGCGATCATGGTCACGACGGCGGAGTTGGTGCGGCCCATGCAGGACTCGTCGACGGCCAGGCTGTCGTACTGAATCTTGTAGTCGCAGACCTCGGTGAGGGCGGATTCGTCAACATAGATGGCGATGGTGCTGGCGCCGTGGTCCTTGGCGACCTGGGCGGCGACGATAGTCTCCTTGGTGCCGCGCATGGACACGACGACGGCCAAGGTGTTCTCGTTAACGTAGGCAGGGGTGGCGTGCACGAACTCGTTGCTGGTGTAGCTGGAGCTCACGACCTGCGTGGCCTCGTGCTCCATAAAGTACTGGGCAGGATAGTTACCGCCGTTGGATCCGCCGGCGCCAATCCACACGACGCGCTTGATGCCGCCCTTGTCTGCCTTGTCGGCCAAAACCTGGGAGACGACATCTTTAACCTGTTCCTGAGTAATCATCGTGCATCAGCCTTTCTTCTCGTTTGATGCTCATCACAGGCATACAAGTTACATACATGTTTTGGTTATGTCGACTAGTTGTATGCTATATTTGTCTTAGAAATTTTGCTGCTGTGGTTTTCGGTAGCTCGATACCAGCAGTTTTATTGTTTTATTAAATACATGCTTGCTTAGGTAAGCATACAGGTTAGAAATAGGTTGGCAATATGGGCGTCACATCTAAAAAGAAACTGACCCAATACGAGCGCTTGGCGGGCACGCTGCGCGATCGCATCGCTGCCGGCACGTATGCGCGCGGAGACAAGCTGCCGTCCGAGATGGAACTCATGGACGAATCGGGGCTGTCACGCAGCACCGTACGCCACGCCCTTAAGGTGCTCGTTGATGAGGGCCTGGTGCGCACCGAGCGCGGGCGTGGCGCCTTTGTGGCCGACACGCCCGCGCTCCACGAGAACAACCTGGTGTTTTCGAGCTATACCAAGCAGGTCGAAGGCCAGGGCATGAAGCCCACCACGCGCACCGTGGACTCGGGCTTTGCCAAGGCGGCCGGCAGCATAGCTAAGTTCTTTGACGCCGCCGTGGGCAGCAAGCTCGTCAAACTTGTCCGCCTGCGCTACCTGGACGACGCGCCGCTGTGCCTGGAGACCACCTACCTGCCGCCAAGCTTCGAGACGCTCATCGATCGCGATATCAACGGTTCGCTCTACGCCACGCTGCGACAGGAGTTCCATCGCGCACCGGCACAGGGGCATAAGACCTTTGAGGTGTGCTATGCCTCGCAAAATGAGGCGTTTTTGCTCAACGTTGAGCGCGGGCAGGCGCTGATCCTGATCACCGACTACGTCTACGACACCGACGGCCGACCGCTCCATATCTCCAAGCGCATCCAACGCACCGACCGCGCCAAATACACCGAACCCATCGGCTAACCTGCCAAAATAAACCTGTCCCTAAATGGTAGGATTGGGGAGGTCGGGGAACCAGGTTGGTTTGGGTTGGTTGGGCGTGCGCTCGGCTAGGACCAACTCCATCCAACACATGTCGTACCAGCGACCGAACTTTTGGGCGCAGCGATCGAAGGCACCCACCAGGCGATACCCCATATGGGCATGGAAATCCTGGCTGTTGTGCGTCAGGTACTCGTCGTCCTTGTCGTGCGGCACGGCGATGAGCGCGCACATGTTGGTGATGCCCATCGCAATCAGGCATTGCTTGAGCGCATCGTGCAGCTTGCGGCCCAGCCCGCCGTGGCGCACATCGCGCGCCAGGTAGATCGACGTCTCGACCGACCAGTCGTATGCCTCGCGGCTGTTGAGCGGACTCACATAGGCATAGCCTACCGGACGCCCGTCCAGCTCCATCACCAAATACGGGTAGCGCTTGAGCGTACGCTCGATACGCCCGGCGAACTCCTCAACGCTCGGAACCTCGTATTCGCAGGTAATCGCCGTCTGGCGCACATACGGCTCATAGATGGCAAGCAACGCCGGCGCATCGTCGGGCGTCGCCAGGCGAATCGTCGGCTCGGACATTTCGGTCATACAACCCTTCCCCCTCAAAAACAAAGGCTGCCCTGCGCCAAGCTCAGGCGCAGGGCAGCCCCTTGTCACTACATCAGGCTACAGGACAGCCGCCAACGCGTCGATGTCCTCCTGCGTCGTGGCCCAGCTGGTGCAAAAGCGCACCACCGTGTGGGTCTCGTCGTACTTTTCCCAGTACTCAATCGAGGCATGCTCGCGAATGCGGGCCATGTCCTCGTTGGGCAGAATCACAAACTGCTGGTTGGTCGGCGTCTCCAAGAAGAACTGGTAGCCGCGCTCGTGCAGCACGCGACGAAGCGCCTGAGCCGTCTCGATCGCCTGGCGACCAATCTCAAAATACAGGCCGTCGGTAAAGAGCGCCTCAAACTGCACGCCCGTCAGGCGGCCTTTGGCAAGCAGCGCGCCATGCTGCTTAATACGCGGAATGGGATGCGCCGGGGCGTGCATACCGCAGAACACCACAGCCTCTCCGCAGAGCGCGCCGCACTTGGTACCGCCGATGTAGAACACGTCGCACAGCTGCGCCAGCTCGGGCAGGGTAATGTCGCACTCATCGGCCGCCAGCGCATAGGCCAGGCGAGCACCGTCCACAAACAGCGGAATCTCGCGCTTCTGGCACACTGCGTGAATCGCCGCGAGCTCGGCCTTGGAGTACAGCGTGCCGTACTCGGTCGATAGGCTCACGTACACGGCACCCGGGAACACCGTATGCTCGTAGCTCTCGTTTTCGTAGAACACCTGGATATAGTTCTCAAGGTCCTCGGCGTGCATCTTGCCCTCGTAGCCGGGGATGGTGAGCACCTTGTGGCCGCCAAACTCGATGGCGCCCGCCTCGTGGCAGGCGACGTGGCCAGTCTCGGCAGCAACGACGCCCTCGTACGGCGCGAGCAGCATGTCGATCACCGTCGCGTTGGCCTGCGTGCCGCCCACCAGAAAAAACACGTCGGCATCGGGGGCCTGACAGGCCTCGCGGATAAGCTGCTTGGCACGCTCGGTATGTGCATCGGTACCGTATCCGGGCTGCGGCTCCATATTGGTGTCGACGAGCGCCTGCAGCACCGCCGGGTGTGCGCCGTGGGAATAATCGTTGTTAAACGCGAGCATGGCAATCCTCTCTTACCGGGTATCGGCCAGATGATTCAAACGGAGCTATTGTACGCCGCTGGGATAGGCAATGCGCGCGGCAAGGCACTCAAGTGCCAGCACCAGAGCAAAACCGCAGCTCACGTCACTCAAAAAGTGCGCTCCGATCACGATGCGGCCAAACGCGACGAACGCCACAACCACAGCCGCCGTCCAAAAGACCACACGACGGCGCGACGGCTTTTCCTTAAAGGCCGCTGCGGGAAGCCCGGCGAGCATAAGGCCGATCGCCGCGTGCGCCGCGTGTCCGCTCGCAAACGACTTAAAGCCGTCCTTGACTACACCGGCGGCAATATAGGCCCGCTTGTCGGGGTTGCCGATCACCCACCACGGCTGAAACTCGAGCCCCGGCGTCACCTCGACCACGCGCATGCGCGGGCGCGACCACAGCGGCTTGACGATCACGTTGAGGATGATGGCCTGAGCGACCCACACGGCAAGCACCATGAGCGCCCAGCGTGTGAGCTCGTCGGGCTCGGTCGTGCGCGTGAGGCGATAGACGATAAGGTTGGCGACGATGGCCAGCACAAACGTCAGCACCAACTGAGCCGCGATGAGTTTGCCGCCAACCCTCAGGGACGAAACGATCTCATAGCCGGTCAGGCCAACATTGACGAGGATGCCGAGCACGGCGAGCCATTTGCTCCCCCTGGAGTCGGGACGCACCGCACGCACGAGCATAACGCCCGCGACGCTCGCCGTCAGCTCAAACGGCAGCTCGCCGGCCGCCTCGATAAAGCGGCCGTACATACTGCCGATGTTGAACAGCGAGCTCGAGATCTGATAATCGAAGAAACTGCCCACGCCCAGGCAGAGGGCAAGGATAACCGCGATAGCAGCGGCATCTTTCTTATAGATGTACCCGAACATGCTTTCCTTTCGATGGAACCAGATTGCCCAAATGGGGCGTTTACGGCGTCGACCCGTTAGTCATCGTCGGACGTGCCCAGCTGCTGCAGCAGCATGAGTGCCGCGGCCACGGGGCCGGTGCCGTCGTTGGCGTCGAGACCGCGACCCAGGCCGCTGCCCGCGCCGGCTCCCGCCTTGTAGGGCACCGACAGTTTGCGGCTCTTGGGGAAGTTTACCGCGCCATAGCGGGTCTTAAGCTCATAGGCCACCTTCTTGGGAACGTCGACGCCCAAAAACGTGATGCGACCGCCGCTGAGCGTAACGCTCTCGAGCCCCAGGCGCTCGCCGCGAATGCGGATTCGCGCGCGATTGAACAGGTTGAGTCCCGCCAACGGCAGCTCGCCATGCGCGGCCTCGGTCTCTTCCTGCACCTCGTCGATGCTCTCCAGGTCCTCGGCCGCCGCAAGCTTACGGTATACGAGCACGCGCTGATCCACCGCCGGCAGGTACTCCTCGGACAAGAAGTAGTCGGCCGGCAGGTTAATACCCACGCTCGCGGCCTCCACACCGGCATCGTCGTCGCCACGCGCCTCGGCCACGGCCTGACCCAGCATCTGCGTAAACAGGTCAAAGCCCACGCTCGACAGATTGCCGTGCTGCTCGGCGCCCATGAGCGAGCCGGCGCCGCGAATCTCCAGGTCGCGCATGGCGATACGCATGCCGCTGCCCAGGTCCTGGAACTCGGAGAGTGCGGTCAGGCGTGCCGTAGCCTCCTCGGTGAGCGGCAGCTCGCCCGGGAACATAAAGTACGCGTAGGCTTGCGTGGCAGAACGGCCCACGCGGCCCTTGAGCTGGTAGAGCTGCGCCAGACCCAAGCGCTGCGAATCCTCGATGATCAGCGTGTTGGCGGTCGCGTTGTCGATGCCGCTCTCCACGATGGTCGTGGCGACGAGCACGTCGATCTTTTTGGTCGCGAACTCGATCATCACGTCCTCGACCTCGCGCGGGCTCATCTTGCCGTGCGCCACGCCCACGCGCGCCTCGGGCGCGGCCTCGTGCACGCGCGCCACGGCGTCGTCGATGGTCTTGACGCGGTTGGACACGTAGTACACCTGGCCGCCGCGGCCCACCTCCAGGCGAATCGCCGCGCTCACCACGTCGGGGTCGTACTCCCCCACGTGCACGATCACGGGGCGGCGCCCGGTCGGTGGCGTGGTGATCAGGCTCATGTCGCGCACGCCGCTCGTGGCCATCTGCATGGTTCGCGGAATAGGCGTTGCCGAAAGCGTGAGCACGTCAATCTGCTCGCGCAGGTTTTTGAGCTGCTCCTTGTGCTGCACGCCAAAGCGCTGCTCCTCGTCGATGATCACCAAACCCAGGTTCTTGGGGTTCACATCGGCCGAAAGCAAACGATGCGTGCCGATGAGTACGTCGATCGTGCCCTCGGCAAACGCCTTGAGCGCGCGCTTCTGCTGCGCCGGCGTGCGAAAGCGGCTGAGCACCTCGACCTCGAGGCCAAACGGCGCAAAGCGCTCAAAGAAGGTCTCATAGTGCTGTTGGGCCAGAATGGTCGTGGGGCAGAGCACCATGACCTGACGGCCGGAGTCCACGCACTTAAACGCCGCGCGCAGGGCGACCTCGGTCTTGCCAAAGCCCACGTCGCCGCACAGCAGGCGGTCCATGGGCTTGGGCGCCTCCATGTCGGCCTTAATATCGGCGATAGCCTCCAGCTGGTCGCGCGTCTCGTCGTAAGGAAAGCTCTCCTCCATCTCGATCTGCTCGGGCGTGTCGGGCGGGCAGGCGATACCGGTAATCGAAGAACGGCGCGTATACAGATCGACCAGGTCAAACGCCAGCTTTTTGGCGTTCTTGCGCGCCTTGTTGGTGGCACGCGTCCAGTCGGCGGTGTTGAGCCTAGTCAAGCGCGGCTTGTCGCCGTCGGGACCAACATAGCGCGTGATGCGGTCGACCTGCTCGAGCGGCACGTAGAGCTTGTCGCCGTCGGCATATTCCAGCAAAAAGTAGTCGCGCTCCTTGCCGCCAACTTCCTGGCGCGCGATCTCGCTAA
The DNA here is from genome assembly GCF_052119145.1 of Collinsella sp. LCP19S3_H3. Classification (NCBI taxonomy): domain Bacteria; kingdom Bacillati; phylum Actinomycetota; class Coriobacteriia; order Coriobacteriales; family Coriobacteriaceae; genus Collinsella; species Collinsella sp. LCP19S3_H3. Next base: position 191,391 of record NZ_JBQKFW010000001.1, on the reverse strand, counting down.
AGAGCGCGATGCCGTGAGTAGCGTGCACCACGTAGTCGCCCGGCTTAAACGGAAACGTGATCTGCGTAATGTCCACCTTGCGACGGCTGCGCGCGCGGTTGGCGTCCATGCGGGCATTGAGATCGGCGATCGAGAACACGGCTAGGTTGGCATCGGGCACCACCACGCCCTGCGGCAGGGCAGCATCCACAAAGGTCACGCGTCCGCGCGAGATGGTGGGTACGGCAGCACCGGCGGCAGCCTGGGCGGCGCCCGCCTCGAGCGAGCGGGCGTTGAGTGCGTCGACGCGGCGCTCGCGGATCGAGGCATGGGCCTCCTGGCGGACAGCACGGTCGGCAGAATCTGCCGCTGCCACGCGTACGCGCTCGCCAATAACGCCGGCGTTTTCGGGGGCGGCCGTCAGCGACTCCTCAAAGGTAATGCCCTCATCGCCAAAGGTGAGCTCCATCGACTCGCGCGCTCCGCGGTCGGGAATGGCAAACACGCAGGCATAGCGCTTGCCCACGACTTCCTGAACGCGCGTCATAAAGCGGTTGTCCGAGCCTGCGATAGCCGGCTGCTCAATCTTGAGCTCTGCCGTAACCGCACCGCCGGCGCGGATCAGGCTCACGTAGTTCAGGCGCTGCTGAGCACCAAAGTCGAGCTGCTGGGCGCGCACGTACAGGCCGTCCAAGCGGACAATCCCCGCCTCGCCGGCACGCGCCTCGATATCCTCGTAGGCACGCAGGCAGTCGTCGAACAGCGAGCGCGGCTCGGACAGAACCACAAGCGCCTTGCCGCTCACGTGCGCCAACGGGCTCACGGTCTGGCCGTACATCACCGGCAAAAAGCGGTCGAGCTCGGGTGTGACGATACGCGCATCAACCATCTCGAGCAGTGCCGCCAGCTTGCTGTCGCTCTGGCTTGCGCGATAGAGCGCCACGTGCATGTTGTGAACGGCTTCGTCGGTAAGCGCCAGCTCGCGGCACGGGAAGATCTCGATGCTGTCCTCGTTGCCGATGGTTTGGCCCGTAGAGCTCACCATACGGCGAATGCGATCAATTTCGTCGCCAAAGAACTCAATGCGCACGGGCGCTTTCTCTTGTGCGGGGAATACCTCGACGGTGTCGCCGTGCACGCGGAACAGGCCGGGTGCGTCGGCGGCGCCGGCATTGGTGTAGCCCATGCCCACCAGGCGCTGCGGCACTTCGTCAAAAGGAACCTCCTCGCCCACCGCAAAGGTCGTGGACTCCCAGTAGCGGCTCTCGACTGGCGGCACGCAACGCAGCAATGCACGGGCCGAGGCAACCATGATGCAGTTGTCCCCGCGCACGATACGCCCCAGAGCCTCGCAGCGCTGCGCCACCACGGCATCGTCGGGCGCCTGCTCGCGCCACGGATAGTCCTTGCGCTCGGGAAAGCGGCACACGTGCGCCAGGCCCACGTAGGCGGCAAGGCTGCGCGCGGCGCGATCGGCCGCGTCCTCGCCGCTCACAATGTAGACCGTAGGGCGCGGGCGGCGCGCAAACTGAGCAGCCGCCATAAGCGTGCGGCCCGACTGCGACACGGCCAGCGTCACATCCTCGCCGGCGTCGAGCCCGGCCTCGACGGTCTGCAAGGCTTCGGCAGTGTAGAGCTGCGCGGCTATACGGTGAATGAGCATGCTGTTCCTCCGGCATCGCAACGCCAAAAGCCCGCCGGGGCAAGCTCGGCGGGTCTTACGTCAAAAGTATTGATTATCATGGTAGCGCATGAGGTGAACACGCCAGCGCACGCCAAACAGCTACCCCAAAACGCGCATGCTCGGGCAAAGATCTGCCAGCGGGCACTCGTCGCACTTGGGTTTGCGGGCGTCGCAGATCTCGCGGCCAAAGGTGATCCACTGGTGGTTGACCGACTCCCAATACTCGTGCGGCAAGATCTTGAGCAGATCCTGCTCGGTCTTGAGCGGCTCTTTGGCGTGCGTCTTGGGACTCAGCATCAGACGGTGCGCGATGCGGTTGACGTGCGTATCGACCGCGATACCCTCGACAATGCCAAACCCCACGTTGAGCACGATGTTCGCCGTCTTGCGCCCAACGCCCGGCAGCTTGACAAGCTCCTTCATGTCGGCCGGCACCTCGCCGCCGTAATCGGCGACAATCATCTGTGCGGCCTCCACGGCGTGCTTGGCCTTGCTCTTATAGAAGCCGAGCGACTTAATGGTATCTGCCACATCGGCAACGCTCGCCCCCGCCATGGCCTCGGGCGTGGGCCACTGGGCAAACAGCTTCGGCGTCACCTTGTTGACCTGCGCGTCGGTCGTCTGCGCCGAGAGCAACACCGCTATGAGCAGCCTATAGGGATTCTCGTGGTCCAAAAAGCACTCAACCGGGCCATAGCGACGGTTAAGGCGCTCGCACACCTCAACGGCGCGCTCGCGCTTGGCGGCATTGGTCTCGCGTGGCATAACGACTCCTCGGATTGGCGGCATAACTTACCTATGGGCACGATTGTCCCACGTATGGGGTCTTTACGCCTCCAAAAATGCGCCGGTCTGGCGGCCCCACAAGCTTGCGTACTCGCCGCCTGCCTCGACAAGCTGCGCATGCGTACCGTCCTCGACAATCTCGCCGTCCGCCAGCACCACGATGCGGTCGAGCGCCGCCACGGTGGACAGGCGATGTGCCACCACAATGGAGGTGCGGCCGCGCATCAGGTTCTCAAGCGCCTCCTGCACCAGTGCCTCGGACTCGCTATCCAGGGCAGAGGTCGCCTCGTCGAGCACCAGAATCGGCGCGTCGGTGAGGATGGCACGGGCGATGGCCACGCGCTGGCGCTGACCGCCCGAAAGCTTAACGCCGCGCTCGCCCACCATGGTGTCAAAGCCCCGGGGCAGGCGGTCGATAAACTCCAGGGCATTGGCCAAGCGGGCCGCCTCGCGGATCTGTTCGTCGATGGCATCGGGGCGGCCGTAGGCGATGTTCTCGCGAATGGAGCGGTGAAACAGCAGCGCCTCCTGCGGCACGTAGGCAACCTGGCGGCGCAGGCTCTGCTGCGTGCAGCGCGAGACATCCTGACCGTCCACGAGTACGCGACCGCCCTGTACGTCGTCCAGGCGCAACAACAGTTTGGTGAGCGTCGTCTTGCCCGAGCCCGATTTGCCCACCAGGCCCACGCGCTGACCCGCCGCCACATGAAGTGTCAGGTCGTCGAACACGCTCTCGCCCGCCGCGGCGTCGCGGTATGCAAAGCTCAGGTGCTCAAAATCAATCGCGCCCTCGCCCACCTTGAGCTCGGGAGCGTTCTCGTCGTCTGCCACCAGACGCGGCTCGTCCAGCACACGCGTCATCTCGGCCGCATCGCCCAGCGCGCGATTAATGCGCTGCATCATGGAGCTTACGTAGTTCAGACGCATGGTGAGGTTGTACGTATAGGTAAAGATCATGACAAGCGAGCCGGCAGAGATACCAAACCACGCGTTGCCGCCCACGACGAACACGCTCACCACGGCCATGGTGATGACGATAAGGCCCGAGGTCGTAAAGTTGCGTTGCATCATGGCGTGCATCGAAACCGTTTCGGCGTCGCGCGCGGCGCGGTCGGCAGCATCGAACAGGTCGCGCTCAAAGTCTTCGCGCCCACAGGTCTTGACGGCCAGGATGTTCGTGACCGCGTCGGACAACACGCCCGACAGTTTGTTCTGCGCGGCGGACGTCGCGGCCGAAAGCGGCATGATGCGCTTATACATAAGCCAGACAAACGCAATGTAGACGACCATAATGCCCACCAGGATCACGGTAAACGTCGGTACCACCGGAGCGAGCGCCGCTACCGTGCAGACAACCGAGGTGACAGTGGGGATGAGCGAATACACCGTCACGTCCACCAACCCCGTGTAGCCGCTCATAAAACGGCTCGTCTGGCTCACAAGCGATCCACCAAAACGGCTGGTATGGAATGTCATGGATTGATTGGAGAGCGTGTCGAAGCACAGGCGCGCCAAGTGATAGTTACCCGCAATCTCGAGCTTGTAGACGGTGTAGTCCTGCAGCTTGGAGAGGATCTGGCCTACCAGGTTAACGAGCACGAGCGCCAGAATGTAGGGGCCAAAGACCTCAAACACCCGGTCGCCCGCCACGGGGCCGGCCTGGACGCGGTCGACGATAAGGGCCATCACGTAGGTGTTGGCAAACGTGAGCAAAAAGATGTAGCCCGCCGACGAGAGCACCGAGAGAAAGACGATCAGCGGCTGCGTGCGCGTGACGTCCCAAAAACGCTGTAGCGTGCGGCGCACGGTTGAGCGTTTGAGCGGACTGGTGCTTCTCTGTGACATGGGCTTCCTTTCACATATGGCGGGGCTAAACGTCATTGTTGCATACTAAAGCGCACTTCAGGCAAGCACGATGCGAAAAGCAGCGGGGTGCCCGCGTTTGCGCCGGCGCCCCACCGTCTTGTTGTAATTATTCCTCGTCTTCTTGGTCTGTGAGAAAGCCCGCGGGCGTGAGTCCCAAGATCTCATCAGCTTGGTCGGCGTCTTCTAGCGCGTCGATGTCCTTGAGCTTGCGCTCCATGACGTTGGTGCGCGTGGTGATGATGCCCTCGACCGTCTTTCCCGCGGTCTCGATTTGCTGCTGAGCGCGGCGCAGCGCCGCCTGATAGCGCGGCAGCTCGGCCTTGACGGCAGAAAGCACGCGCAGCACGTCATCGGTGCGTTTTTGCAGCCTAAACGTCTGGTAGCTCATCTGCAGGCTGTTGAGGATAGCTGCCATGGTGCTGGGACCGGCAACGTTGACGTGATAGTCGCGGCCCAGGGTCTCGATAAGTCCCGGACGACTGACAACCTCGGCGTACAGCCCCTCAAACGGCACGAACATAATGCCAAAGTTGGTCGTTGCCGGCACACTCAGGTACTTTTCGCAGATGTCCTTGGCCTCGCGCTTGACCATGGCGTCGAGCGTCTTACGCGCAGCGGCGACGGCCTCAGCGTCACCCGACTCCTGGGCGTCGAGCAGATGCTCATATGCGTCACCCGGGAATTTGGAGTCGATCGGCAGCAGCACGGGATCGTCCTCGTCTACCGGCAGCTTGACGGCAAACTCAACGCGCTCCGAGGCGCCGGGCTTGGTGGCGACGTTTTCCAGATACTGGTCGGGCGTAAGGATGTCCGCCAGGATTGCACCCAGCTGTACCTCGCCCAAAATGCCACGCGCCTTTACGTTGCCCAGCACGCGCTTAAGGTCGCCCACGCCGGTGGCGATGGACTGCATGTCGCCCAGGCCCTTGTACACGGCCTCGAGCTGGTCGCTCACCTGCTTAAACGATGCCGACAGGCGATCGTTGAGCGTGCGGGAGAGCTTCTCGTCCACCGTCGCGCGCATCTGATCGAGTTGCACGTTGTTGTCTTTGCGGATAGCACCCAGCTGAGCATCGACCGTCTCGCGCACCTTGTCCAGGCGGTGCTCGATGCCCTCGCGGTTGGCACCGAGTTGTTGGGCCGTCTCGCGGCGCAGGTCATCCATCCGGTCACCAGCTTGCGAAAACTCGCGTGCGATGTTCAGGTAACGTTGCTGCTCCACGGCCGCATCTGTCGTCTGCTGCTGCGCGATGGCATTGGCCGTGCGGCGGGTTTCTGCCAGCGCGACGTTCAGGGCATCGAGCGCGTTGTTGGCCTGCTCGAGTGCCGCCAGCGCCTCCGCACCGCCATCGCTGCGCTCTCGCAGCTCGGCGCGAAGGCCCTTGAGCTGCAGGGCGCAAGCCACAGCCACTCCTACCGCTACCAAGGCGATCACGACCAGCACAATATCAACAGCAGACATAGACTCCGCCCAACAAACCCAATCGAACAATAATCGAACCGCAATCAATCTTACCCTGTCATATGCAGCGCGTGGCCGGCGGCGCATCAAGTTACCTTTGCGCTATGAATACTGGCACGCTAACTCTCCCAGCCGGCGCGGATGGTTGTTACGACATCGCCCAGGCGCTGGCCGAGAGCTGTCAAATGTTGGAGCACTTCGCTGGGCGAGGCGCCGTTGAGAATGCACGTGAGGGCATATGAGGCCAAGAAGATTGCCGCGAGTCCCAACGGGATCAGCACGATCATCGCCAGCGTACGCAGGCGCTGGGCCCAGCGACGGCGACGCGCACGACGCTTGTCGAACGCAAGCTCCTGCGCATATGAATCTTGCTGTACGGAATAGGCTCCTGGGTCCACCTCACCCGCAGACGATACCGCGGGCGCGGCGTTTTGCGCAGGAGGCTGGACGGCTGCCCCTTGCATTTGCATCTCCATAAGCCGCTGCTGTTGGCGCAGCATGCGCTCGGCTTGTTGCTGCGGGGTCTCAAGAAACAGATCCATGTTGGCCTCCTCAATAGGAGCATTCGATGCTTGCGCCCAGCATCCCGCACCATCGCGGCCGCGGCAATGAAATCCGCGGCAATAGCCGCAAAGATTCTTTTGTCAGAAAACTGTCGAAAAGTTCAACAACTCCCCTACCAGCACTTTCTTTGAGCTTTTTTCGCCAGCAATCTTTTGCCCTCTCGCCCTTGCGCCATCCGACCAAAACCTAACCAAAAGCTTGACGGAAATTGTGAAGACAGAGACCCCAAACAAAACGTGCCGCCCCAAAAGGGGCGGCACACAAACTAATCTATTAGCCAAAACTCGTTGGCAAGCCCGCGCCGTCAGAACCGCGGCGCATGCCTTTGCCTCGCGCGACCCTGCGAAGCCGTGAGCGAGAGGCAAAGGTATTCCCCGCCCTGCGCTCCGCAGCAGCCAGCGCCACGCGCTAGTAGTTCACCACCTGCTCCTCAAAGTACGCCTTGGGATGGTTGCAAACCGGGCACACCTCGGGCGCCTTGGCACCAACATGCAGGTGCCCGCAGTTCAGGCACTTCCACACCTTTACGCCCTCGCGCTCAAACACCTCGCCCGATTCAATGCGCTCGACGAGCTTGTTATAGCGCTCCTCATGAGCCTTCTCGACAGCGCCAACGCCACGGAACTTCGCGGCGATCTCGGCAAAACCCTCCTCTTCGGCGGTCTTGGCGAACTCGTCATACATCGTGGTCCACTCGTAGTTCTCGCCCGCGGCGGCATCGCGCAGGTTGTCCAGCGTATCCGGAACAGCACCGTCGTGCAGGTACTTAAACCACAGCTTGGCATGCTCGGACTCGTTGCCCGCCGTCTCTGCAAAGATATTCGAAATCTGAACGTAGCCGTCCTTTTTGGCCTTGGATGCATAGTAACGATACTTGGTGTGCGCCTGGGACTCACCGGCAAAAGCGGTCTCGAGGTTCTTCTTGGTTTGAGAATTCTCAAAATCCATAGGTGTACTTCCCTTCAATACGCGCCGCCCATAGACTTTGAGCGGCATTGCCTTTAGGATACCCTCATGCCGAGAATCTAAACCTTACTATCCTGTTCTGCAAATTCGCGTCATCACACACTCAGCCAGCGCTCGCCTTCGGCACGACAAAAGCCTTCGCGCTCCAGGTCGGCAAGAATGCCCGCAATAAAATCGCAACCAACCGGTTCGCGATCCGCTGCGGCCTCCATCTTGTTAACGCCTGCAACAGCTTCAACAAGCGTTATGCCCGCCGGCTGTCCGTCGCGAGCTGCAAGCAGCATGCGCACGATATGGGCACGCTTTTGCCGACGCGAGCCCTCAAACTTGGACTGGCGGCTGTAGCCCGCCGAGCGCCTAGACGGATTGGGCAGCGTCTTTTTAAGATACGCGCCGTAATCCAGCAGCGCGTAATACCACGCGCGCGGCGTATCGGCATCGTCGAGCGGCACGGCAAAGGGAGCGACCTCATCCGCCGCCGCACCGGGCGCCGCCGGGCAGGCCGCCTGGATCAACGGCACCAGCTCGCGGTCGGGAACAGACGGAACGTCAGGAAAAAAGTGATGCAGAAAGACCGTGCGCACATTGGTCTCCAGGTACACTCCCGGAAGATCAAACGCAAACGACCGAATGCCCTGCGCCGTTGCGGGCCCAATACCGGGCAGCGCGACCAGGTCGCATGTATCACGCGGAAACTCCCCATCCCAGTCCTCCACGAGTCGCTGCGCAGCCTTATGGAGCGCCAAAGCACGGCGGTTGTAGCCCATGCCCTGCCAAGCGTCCAAAACATCAGAAGGAGCGGCCTGGGCGAGAGAATGCACGGTCGGAAAGCGGTCGAGCCATGCCGGCATGCGCGTCTCTACGCGTGGAACCTGCGTCTGCTGCAGCATGACCTCGGAAAGCCAGATGATGTACGGGTCGCGTGTGCGGCGCCACGGAAGGTCGCGATAACGCAGAACCCCTTCCGAACGAATCATCGAACGAAAGGGGTCCTGAATCATAGCTATGCTCCTTATGCGGCGCTACTCCTCCCGACAAGCACACGCGCAAACGGCATACTCGGGAAAGGCGTCGCGGTCGGCGAACTTGGGATCGACGGCGGGGAACTGGCGGCGAGCGACGACATCGTCCAGCGAAACGGAATCGAGGTAGTCACGCATCAGCGCCTGGGCCCCAGCCCACAGGGGATGATAGCAGCACGTGCCCCTGCGTGCACAGTCGCCATCGAGTGCCGTGCAATCATTCATAACCATAGGGCCCTGAACGGCCTCGACGACCTGACGGATAGTGACCTCGCTCGGGTTGACCTTAAGACGCATACCGCCGTGGACGCCACGCAGGCTCTCCACAATACCGGCCTGAACCAAACCGTGTTGGATCGAACGGGCAAACGAATACGGAACATTGACCTCTTCGGCAGCAGTGCGAACAGAAAGCAACCGCTCCGGCTCCTCGGCAAGCATCGCAAGCATGCGGAGGGCATAATCAGTCTTCCTCGATATGTCCATGTTTCCCCTTTCAAGGAATACGAACAGCTCGAACGGGCTCCGGGGCCGAGCTTACGTCGAGACGCTAAATAACCGCCGGGACAACCAAATAGTGAATTAGATGTCCGCTGAAGGTCGAATCCAAAGCAAATTGCATCAGATTAGGCCTGCAGTGGAATTTAGTATAACCTAACCCCCTGTTTCGTTGAACGAGTGTTGCGCAACAAACCCCCCCCCTGTTTAAACCGATATACTTAATTCATTTCCGCATTTCGGAAACAAGGAGCAGAATGAAAGGGACGGCCGAGCGGTTGTCCTATTAAACGCAAAAAGCCACGTCCAAAGACGTGGCTTTGATTGCGTTGGCGGGAAGTACGGGGCTCGAACCCGCGACCTCCGACGTGACAGGCCGGCGCTCTAACCAAACTGAGCTAACTCCCCAGGCAGTCGTTCGCGTTTGTTTCCGTTCGCGTGCGCTGCGGGGATTAGTATACACAGAAGTCTGTTCGCCGCGCAACAACTTTTTTGAAAATATTTTTTGGGTCCCTCCGGGAGGGTCTCCGGGGCCGGCTGGCGCGGGTTAAGTTTGCTGCTCTACAGTCCTGCGCAAGACGGAAAGCACATTAAGTGCTTTCCTTTGCGTGCGGAACTCGCGACAAACTTAACCCGCGCCAGCCGGCCCCGGAGACCCTCCCTGCCGTCACTTTGTTCGAAGACTTTGTTGCTCGCCGCTTCGCGGCTCGGGACCCCCGTTCTCCTCGGCGGGGTTGCATGATGGTTGTTGTTGAACTTCGGCCTTTGGCTCAAAGAAAAACGGGAGATGCAATCTGCATCCCCCGTTTTTGTTGCGTTTACTCTAGGTCAATAAATTTGGTGCTGAGAATCTTGCCGTCTTTGACGAGCATTCTGGCCATGGTGGGGCCCCGGGTACCCCTGGGGTAGCTGGCGCTGCCTGGGTTGAGGACCAAGCAGCGGCCCACCTGGGCCTCTTTGGTTACGTGAGTGTGACCGTTGATGGCTACGTCTACGGATCCCACAGGGAGGTCCTCGCGGTAGTGGGCTACGGCAAACTTAAGGCCCTCGTAGCTAAAGAGCGCCAGACGGTCCACTTCGGGCCCGTAATCGCGGTAGTAGTCGTTATTGCCCAGAACCGCTCGCACGGGGGCAATGGTTCGCAGATGTTCGTAGTCCATCTCCGACGTAAGATCGCCGGCATGGATAATCAGGTCCGCGCCGCTCAACTCATCTAAAAGCGCGGGCGACAGATAACCGTGGGTGTCCGAGATGATGTCGATACGCTTGGCGCTTGCACTGTTCATGGGATCCCTTCCGCAAAACGATTTGGTGCATTCATACAAAAAGCCCCGCGGCTCCGCAGACGATTTTGGTCTACAGGGCTGCGGGGCCGGTGTGCTAGAGGCTCAGGGCCTTCTTGAGCGGTACGACGCGACGGCGCGAAACCGGTACGCGTTCGTCGACGCCCGTAATGCCCAGCTGGATAGCGCCCGAGGGAACCGTCTCGACGTCGGTAACACACGCCAAGTTAACGATATAGCGGCGGTGAACGCGGAAGAAGCCAAAATCACAGAGCTTGGCCTCGAACTGTGCCAGCGAGGTCGTCGACAAAAAACGGTCGTCGACGGTATAGATACAGGAGTAATCGTCCTTGGCCATAATGAAGCGAATGTCGTCCACGGGGATGAGCACCTTGCGGCCGCCCTTCTCCACCGGGATGCGCTCGATGGTCACCTTGCTGTCCGCAACGGGCTTCGTGCGCTGCATGACCTTCTCGATTGCACGATCCAGGCGGGCTTCCTCTACCGGCTTCATCAGATAGTCGACGGCATCCACATCAAACGCCTCAACCGCATGATCGCTGTACGCGGTCACAAACACGATCGCCGGCGGATTCTTAAGCTTATGCAGCGCCTCGGCAAGTTGCAGACCCGAAGCGCCAGGCATCGAAATATCGAGGAACACGACATCAACGCGACTCTCCATAAGCATCTCGATGGCGGAGCGAACGCTCGACGCTTCTGTGATCGTGCCGATCTTGCCCGTCTGCTCGAGCAAGAAGCGAAGTTCCGAACGGGCCGGGGCCTCATCATCCACAATCATCGCACGCAGCATGGGGATAAAACCTTTCGTCAACAAACTACATCGGGCATACGCCAACCGGCGTTAAGCCCGTGACCAATTATTCTACTCTTGAATGTCGAAGATGCTCTCCGACAAATCGAGATGTAGGAGCACTTTAGCGCCCTTACCCGGCGCCGATTCGACGCGCGTATAGGAGTGCGGCCCATAAAAGCGATGAATGCGCTCCGAAATATTGTGCATGGCAACGCCGGCGCCGCCACCCTGCGGGGAGCTGGCGTCGGGACGGGCAGAGCGCTCGTCAAACAGTCTGGCAGCGATGCCCTCGTCCATGCCCACACCGTCATCGGCCACCGAAATCAAAATCGCATCGTCACCATCCCTGCGGACCGTCACGTCAATCTTCAGCGCACTGGCATCACCCATGCCGTGACGCACGGCGTTCTCGACAATCGGTTGGATCACAAATGCCGGAACCAGCGTGTCCTCGACGTCCTCGGACACGTCAAAGGTCGCCAGCACGCGATCCTCGCCAAAGCGCGCCTTCTCAAACGTCAGGTAGCGCTTGGTCTGTGCGACCTCGCGCGACACGGGAATGAGCGAGCCCGAATTGTCGAGCGTTGCGCGATAGAACGAGGAGAACTCGCGCAGCAGCTCGCGGGCGCGCAGCGGGTCGGTACGCGTAAACGATGCGATGGTGTTGAGCGTGTTGAACAGGAAGTGCGGGTTAATCTGCGCCTGCAGGGCACGCACCTCGGCACGGGCCGTGAGCTCCTTTTGCACCTCGAGCTCGTGAATGGCGAGCTGCGTGGACAGGATTTCGGCAAAACCCGAGGCGAGCGCATACTGGGTACGGTCAACGGCACGCGGGGTCTTGTAATAGAACTTGAGCGTGCCGACGGTGCGGTCGCCCACCTTGATGGGTGCGATGATGCCAGCGGGGACCTGGTTGTGTGAGCCATCCGAACCCACCACGTCCACCACACGGTTGAACGACTGGACGATACCGTGTTCGATGACGTAGCGCGTGGCGAGCGTATGAATGGGAGAATTGGGCAGCAGCTTTTCCTCGAACTCGCCCGCGCAGGCCAGTACGTTGCTCTCGTCGGTAACGGCAACTGTCATGGCGCGTGTCTCGGGCAAAATGCGCTGGCACACCAGACGTGCTGACTCCTGCGTCAGACCGCCTTTAATGTCCTCGAGCATGGCCGAGGCCACCGAGAGCGTCTCCTCGGTGTACTGCGAGCGAACCGAATCGGGATTGAGCGTCAAAAAGATAAAGATACACAGGAAGATGCATAGCAGCGTACAGGCGACCACGGTCGCGATTGGCTCGATTCCAGTCGCCAGGGCAAAAACAAAGTACACCAGCACACAAATGGCGCAGGATACGGCAATGATGCGAAAGATTGACATTGAACTATCGCGCTGGGCGCGGCGGTCGATCATTCAGTCCCCTCCAGGATGCTGGTCAGCTGGGCGTCACGCCAGAGCTCATCCATAATCTTGGGCCAGAAGCTCTGGAAACGCAGGTAGCTTGCGGCGTTTTGGCGTGCGTAGGTCCTGGCCTCGTCAATACCGTGGCGCCAAATGCGTAGGTATCCCTCGTGCTCGCGGGTAAACATGCTGCGGACCATGGCAGTCTTACGCACGCGATCGTCAAGCTCGCGCGAAATCCACGGGCCCGGATAGGGCATGAGAGACGCGGCTGTAACGGGAATGAGCTCTTTCTGATGCGCGGCAAACGTTAGCTTGGCACGTTCGTAGTACCAACGGTACACGTCCTGCATAAAGCGCGGCGAGCGTTTCTCGGACTCGGGCGGTAGATGGCGCACGGTCCACTCGTTATCAAACCATACGTCGTAGCCAAATATACGCATATTAAAGAGGTAGTCCAGGTCCTCGCCACGAGTGATAAACGGGTCAAATGCCACGCGGGTAAAGGCGCGGGCATGGAGGGCCATAAGGCCGCCGCACACATAGTTTGAACGCGAAATACGGGTGCCCGAGAGCGCCTTTTTCATCCAGCGATTGAACTCAATACGCTTGGTCCACCAACGGTGGCAGATGCCCACCTTGTCCGTGGGGGCCAGCGGCGATCCGTCTCGATCGTAAAAGTAGCCGCTCTTAACCAAGATTGGCAGGCCCTGACGCGTCTGCTGCCCCAACGCGTAAGTCGCGCGTTTCATAAAGTCGGCATCGATGACAGTCTCGTCGTCATCCAAAAAGATGACGGCATCGTGACCCAGCACGGCGGCACAGGCAAGTCCCATATTGCGGATGGCGCCATAGCCGCGCAGGCTCACGCATTCTCCCGAACCCTTGGGCGCAATCTGCGCTACGCGGTCGGCGATACGCGATGCCTGGGTATTGGTGACTACGGTAACTTTGAGCGTAGGGTGCGCGTCAACGATTTCGCGTACGCGCTTCGACACATCCGCCGTGGCCGAGATGGGACAGACCACCAAAAGGATGATTCGCGGAATATCGCGTACCTGCTCGAGCGAAGCAAGACAGCGATCGAGCTCGGGATTGGTGGCGTTGAGCTTCGTCGAGTGGTCATAGACACCGGGAGCGTTTGCATGGGCATCATCGCCCGCCCAATATGTTGGAATCACAACCGTGGCGTTCATGCCTTCCCTCCCTGCAACACAAAAACGAGGCGCCGCCAAACACAGGCGACGCCCCGCGACCTAGCTGATTCCATCATACCCACTTGGGCAAATCATTGCTCGCAAGTCGCAATGTTTATTGCGGATAACCCCAAAAGAGTACCGCGGACAGGCACAATAGCCGCTCGCTCCTATGCGGCATGCTCTGCCGCTCGAGTCATGCGAGACAGGCGGGCCAGCAGCATAAAGCCAACGACCAGCAGCACAGCAATGGAAAGAACGCCCAGCGACGGGTTGCCGGTCAGCGAGGTGACGACCGACACCAGAAAGGTGCCCATAACGCTTGCATAGCGCCCAAAGATGTCAAAGAAGCCGTAGTACTCGTTGGACTTTTCCTTGGGGATGATGCGGCCAAAGTAGCTACGGCTGAGTGCCTGCACGCCACCCTGGAACAGGCCGACCATAATGGCAAGCACCCAGAATTCAAAGGCGGTCTTGAGGAAAAACGCGGCGAACAGCACAATGCCCATGTAGGCGGCGACCGCCACCAGGATCATGTTGAGCGTGCCCACGCGTCCGGCGAGCTTGCCGTAGATGATGGCGGACGGAAAGGCCACGAACTGTGTAACGAGCAGGGCCAGTACCAGCTGGGTCGAGTCGATGCCCAGAGCCGAACCGTAGCTGGTTGCCATGGAAATGACCGTGTGCACACCGTCGATGTAGAAGAAGAACGCGATCATGTAGACCAGCACGGTCTTGTTGTGGGCGATCTCGCGCATGGTGTGTACGACCTCGGAGAACACGCCGCCCACGATGTGGCCGATGGTGTCCTCGGGACCGCGCTCACGACCGTACTTTTGCTTATAGGTGCGAATGAGCGGCAGGGTAAAGATGAGCCACCAGGCACCAGTGATGACAAACGACAGACGCGTTGCCAGCATGGTGGGGACGCCAAGAGCGGGACCACCCATGATAAGCGCCAGGCAGATGATGAACGGCACGGTGGAACCGATGTAGCCCCAGGCATAGCCCGAGCTGGACACGGCGTCCATGCGCTCGTCGGTGGTAATGTCGGGCAGCATGGCGTCATAGAACGTCATAGAAGAGTTAAGGCCGATGGTGCACAGCACGTACACGGTCAAAAATGCCATGGCGGACATTGGGATAGCCTGCGCTAGGCAAAGCACCAAGCCCGTGAGGAAGAAGCCCAAGAAAAACTTGATCTTGTTGCCGGCGTAATCGGCAAGCGCGCCCAGAATGGGCATGAGCATGGCAATGACCAGCGAGGCAATCGTCTGCGCGCTACCCCAAGCGACTACCAGGTCGGCCGAGGAAGCACCGGTATTGATGGCGTTAAAGTAGATGGGCACCACCGAAGTGTTGAGCAACACGAGGGCCGAATTGCCCACATCGTACATAACCCAGTTACGCTCGAGCTTGGTGTATTTCATGGACAGGGACCCTTCGTATTCGCCCGATATGCAGTCAGTTCATCGTACCCCAATTGCACAGAGGCACCGGTAAGGATTCGGCAAAGGGACACGCACGAGCTCTACTCCTCGCGGTCGAACTCTTCGTCAGCGCCGAGCACGCGACCGCTGTAATTGACGTGGTTGGTCACGGCCTCCATATCGCCGGTCTCGATAAAGCGGGTGACCGTGCACTCGTAATCGACCAGCGCGCGGTCAAAGACCTCGGGGAAGCTCTCGTTCGTGACCTCATCGGTAAAGGGATTCTTCCACGTCAGATGGCCCAGATTGCCGGTGCGCTCGGGCGGCTCGGTCGTCACGCGGTGAGCAAGGCCATCGAGCAGGGAGTAGTCGTGTACTAGGCCCTCGACCAGGGCAATTGCACGCGTCTTGGCCGAGCCCGCCGGTTCAATGGCGCGATAGAGCAGCTGCATGTCGGCAACGGCGGCACCGTACTCCCCCGCTGGGATATCGATACCGTACACACGCCCGGCAACATAGCTCATCAGCACGCCGGCCACACGATTGATGCGGTCGGTGGTGACGATCTCGCCCGCCGGCGGATAGTCCTCGACCGTGGCCCCATCGCGCTTGAGCTGCAGCATCAACACGTCCAGGTCACTTTCGAGCACCGCATGGACCTGGCTGCCCGAATCCCCCAGCTCGGGATCGGACTCGACAATGCCAAACTGCTGCTCGTAGACAAAGGGGTGGGCATTACGGTCGAGCACGTAGTGCGACAGCAGGCCCAGCGCAAAGGCGCGGCCCAAGTTGGCATCGCGCGGGAGCAGATGGGACACGCCGTCGCGCAGGCACGAGAACTGGCGCGACATGCGCGAGCGATGCATGGCCTGCGCCAGCAGCGTGCAGTCGGAAACGCGCGGCGTCAGGATGTGGAAGAAAAACGGGTCGGGACCCTGGTTGCCCAGGATAAAGGCAATGCGTTCCTCGTCGGACGTAATGACGCCCTGCGGCAGACGATCGATGCTTTCCTCGCCAAACAGATGATGCGTAATAAGCGCAGGCATAATGATCCTTTCGATTTCATTCGATGTCACCCATTATGCCCACCGCGCGCCCATGCCAAACCTGCGTCGGCAAACGATGGCATGCGGACCGTCTACACAAGCCCCAGGCGCGCCTTAACCTCGGCAGCGCGACGACGGGACACGGGCACCGTCGAGGTTACGCGATCGAGCCTGAGTTCCATAAGACCCGTAGAACCGATCTCGACATTGTGCACGTCTTCCAAATTGACCAGATAGCTGCGGTGGACACGGATAAAGCCCTCGGAGGCCAGGCGCCGCTCGAGCGATGAAATCGACTCATTGATCAGATATGTTCCCTCGGCGCAGACGGCGTTGCAAAAATCGGCGCGCGCCTCAAAGTAGCAGACATCCGCCACGGGAATGAACACCTTTTTACCCCCACGATCCACCGTCAGGCGCAAAGGCTGGCGCGGAGCATGGACGACACGGCGAGCGCCCAGGGCGGTCTCGATCTTATCGAGCGCCTTTGACAGGCGAGCATCCTCGACCGGCTTTACGATGTAATCGACGGCATCGAGGTTATAGGCATCGGCCGCATACTCGGCAAATGCCGTCACAAACACCACGACCGGCGGTGTCTTTAGGTTCTGAAGCGTCTCGGCAAGCTCAATTCCCGAGCGACCGGGCATGGTAATGTCTAAAAACAGCACGTCGGGCTTGTTCGACAGAATCGATTCCACGGCTTCGGTGACATTGCCCGCCTCGGCAATCTGGCCCACACGCGCATCCTTTTCCAACAGATAGCGTAGCTCAGCCCTAATTGGGGGCTCGTCATCAACCACCAAGATATTCCAGCCTTCGGACATATGCGCTTCCCCTCTTTTTTTCTCTCAATCCAACCTCGTGCTACACCGTTAGCGGCGCCGGCTCATGCGGCTCGCCGTTCAACTCAACGATGACCTGCGTTCCCACGCCCTCCTGGGACTTCACACGCATGCCAGAATCTTCTCCGTAAAAGAAATGGATGCGCTGAAGCACGTTGAAGAGCGCCAGGCCGCAGCCTCGCTTGACGGAGCCGTCGGCGGTAATGCTTTCGGGCTCCTCTCGGCGATGCTGCTCAAACAGATGCGCGCAGACTTCTTCGCTCATACCGATGCCGTCATCTTCGACGATGATCTCCAAGCCGTCATCGGTCTCAAAAGCCCTAACACGAATGGAAAGCGGCTCGGTCTCGCGCTGCGCATGCTTGATGCAGTTTTCGAGCAGCGGCTGCAAGATAAACGGCGGCACCAGGCTGTCGCGCACCTCAAAGTCGATGTCGACCGAAACGCGCAGACGGCCGTCGCCATACCGGGCCTGCATAAGATTGATATAACGGGTGCCCTGTTCCACCTCGTGCTCGAGCGTGGTGAGCGTATCGGAGTCAGAAAGCGTCTGACGATAGTAGTTGGAAAAATCGATCAGCAGCGATCGCGCCTTGTCGGGCTCGGTTCGAACGAGCGAAACGATCGTGCTAATGGTATTGAATAGAAAATGCGGATCGACCTGCGACTGCAGAGCGCGGAGCTCAACGCGGGCCGTGAGCTCATCCTGGCGCTCGAGCTCAAAGCTGGCGAGCTGCGTGGAAATGAGATCGGCGAAACCCGAGGCAAGCGCCGTCTGGCGCATATCGATGCTGCTCAGGCGGGGGTAATACAGCTCGAGTGTGCCCACGCAATGACCACGCACGGTAAGCGGCGCGACAATACCGGCACGCAGACGGGGAAAATAGCCGCCCGTCTCATTGGAGGCATCACGCGAAAACACGCTCTGCTCGCCCGTCTCAATCACGTTGAGCGTGGTCTTGAGCACTACCGGGGTTCCGGCAGGGCACTTTGCCGAGTCCTCGCCCCAGCTTGCCAGCACCTGCCTGCCGTCAGTAAAGCAGATCGCAGAAGCGATGGTCTCGGACAGGATGATTTTAGAGGCACCCAGGGCCGCTTCGGGCGTAAGGCCGCGCGACGTGTAGGCAAATATTTTTGATGCGATGGCGAGCGTGCGGTCGGTTGCGCTCGATGTGAGGTCATCGGGGACCACAAAGACATACGAGAAGAAGAAGCACAGCATGACCAGGCCGGCAATAACGACAACGCCTGGAACGGGATTGGGATTATCGGTTAAATCCCAGATAAGCAGCAAGATAAGCGCCGGAACGACAACACCGAGTAGGATGGCCTGAACCACATGCTGGGCCGTACGAAAGACCTTGGTAGAGTTGTAACTCTTGCCCAGATTCAGCCTGTTTAAATCCACCGTCATCCCCTCTTGCCCGTAGTACCGATAGCAATAAAGAGGGCCGCAAGCGACCCTCTCCATTGCATTATGCAATCAAAAACTGTGTTTTACATCCAGCCATCGACAAACGGTAGCTTAGGCGCTGTACTTGTTTGGCTCGCCGAAGGTGCCGGCCTCGACAATCCAGCCGTCCTTCATGATGACGTCCATGTTGTCGGTGTTGAGCACGTGGATGTCGGCGGCGACGTCACCGTTGACGACCAGCAGGTCGGCGCACTTGCCGGCCTCGATGGAACCGGTCTCGTCCTCGATGTGGCACATCTTGGCACCGTTGAGGGTGGCGCAGGTGATGGTCTCGACCGGGGTGAAGCCGATCTTGTCGACGAACTCGTACATCTCCTCGATGGAGCAGGTGCCGTACGGGGTGACGAAGGAGAAGGAGTCAGAGCCGATCGTCATGACGACGCCGCGCTTCTTGGCCTCGCGCAGGCAGTCATAGTTGCGCTGCAGCTCCTTCTCGACCAGGGTACCCTCGTACTTGTCGTGCAGCTCGGGGACATAGACGGGAGGATAGGTGGCGTACCAGGTGGGCAGGAAGGCGATCGTCGGGGTGAAGAAGGTGCCCTGCTCGGCCATGAGGTCCATGGTGCGCTCATCGATATCGAAGCCGTGAATCAGCTGCTCGCAGCCAAAGCGAACGGAATCGTAGGCGGCGGCGTGGTTGTTGTAGCAGTGGCTCCACACGGGGATACCGACCATCTTGGCCTCTTCGACCACGGCCTGGATCTCCTCGGAGCAATAGTGCTGGTCGCGACCGGAGTCCCAGCGCCAGATGCCGCCACCGGTAGCCCAGATCTTGATGGCATCGGGGTTCTCGCGCAGGCGACGACGGACGGCCTTGCGCAGATCCCAAGGACCGTCGACCTGGTCGCCCCAGGGATGGGATTCCTTGTTGAGCTCCTGGGTGCAGTGGTGGGAGTCACCGTGACCGGCAACACGGCAGAAGCCGAGGCCGGTGGCCAGAACGCGCGGACCCTTAAAGACGCCCTTGTCGATGCAGTCGCGAATCTGGATACCAAAGCGGCCGATCTCGCAGACGGTGGTGAGGCCGTGGGTGAGGCAGTCGTAGGCCTGCTTGACGGCGACGGCCTGCTTCTCGAGGAGCGGCTGCATGACCCAATCGGTGTCATCGTCGGTCAGGTTGCCCGAGAAGTGCAGGTGGGTGTCGATCAGGCCGGGAAGGACAGTCTTGCCGGCGGCGTCGATAACCTCAACGCCCTCGGGAAGGTCCTGCATAACACCGGCGTACTCGATCTTGCCGTTATCGTCGACGAGAACGAGGGAGTTCTCGACCGGCTCGGCACCGGTACCGTCGATGAGCTTGCCGCCAACGATTGCATACTTAGTGGACATGGTTCCTCCTTATGGATCCATATAGTGGGTGAGGCCGTGTTGGGTTAAGGCCTCACAAAGCTACCCAAGTGATGCCGGGTTCGGTACGCGGGAGAGAGGGCACCGCGCACCCAATCCGCCCCGGCTCGGCGTTACTTTTTACGGGAATTGGTGAAAGCCATGAGAGCCAGGCCAATAGCCAACCAGCCGATCACGATGCTCCACTCCACCATGTTGAGGGAGGCGGGAGAGAACGGAATCACGAGCAGGCCGATGATGATGGCGCAGGCAGCGATGGCGAGGCTGATGCCAAACTTGCCGCCGGGCACCTCGTAGGGACGAGGTAGGTCGGGCTCGGTGAAGCGCATGCGCAGGCAGGCAAGAGCGACCATGCCGCAAGAGAAGATGAAGGCGAGAGCCGACACATTGGTCAGAGGGATGAGCATGTTCTTGCCCAGGAACGGACCGACGACGGTGATGATGGCCAGAACGACGCAGGCGAGCTTGGGAGCGCCGGAATTGGGATCGACCTCGGCAAACTTCTCGGGCAGCTGGCCCTTGCGGCCCATGGCGAGCATAATGCGGCTCGTGGCGCCGTAGAAGGAGTTCATCGGGCCCATGGGTCCAAGCGTGGCGATGACGAGCATGGCCAGGTACAGGAGCATGTTGATGCCCTTAAGACAGGCAAGCGCGGGAACCGGGCTCTTAACAAACTCATGCCAGTCAAGGATAGTGCCGAACGAGTAAATGCAGACCATGTAGAAGCCGCCGGCGGCCAGCAGGGCCAGGGAGATGATCTTGCCGAACTTGTTCCAGTTAAGGCCCTCGGCTGCTTCCTCAGCCTGCTGAGGAATGGTGTCGAAACCGGCGTAGAAGAACGGGGTCAGAACCAGGACCGACACGATACCGGCGAACAGGCTGGTGCCCTCAGTTGCGGCCTTACCGCCGCCAGCACCGGCGACCTGGGAGAACACAGGCATGGCGTTATTCGGCGAGCCGGTGAACAGCGAGACGCCCATGGCGAGTAGCATGCCGCAGAGCAGGGCCTTGGTCAGGAAGGCTTGGAGCTTGGCGGCCGAGCTGGCACCGCGAAAATTGAGGAAGATGACGTAGACTGCAAAGCCGAGCGCGATCAGCGTCGGGAACAGGTAAACGTCGGCGCCCAGGATGGTGTAGAGCTTGACGGCGCGCAGCCACTCAAGACCGGGCAGGCTACCGAACATCTCGGACACGAGAGTCGAAATGGCAATGGCCTCCCACGGGCACAGGATGCCGTTGCCCAGGGCCAGGAGCCAACCGGTGATGTAGCTCAGCGTACGGCCAAAGCTACGATCGACATACTCGACGATGCCGCCCGAGATGGGGATAGCAGCCGTAAGCTCACCGAAAACAGCTCCGACGGGCACGAGGAAGATTGCGCCCAAGAGGAATGCGATCATAGCGGGAACGGGACCGCCGCCCACGACCATCCAGTCGCCGACCTGCAGAACCCAACCGGTACCGATGATGGCACCGAAACCGATGGTGAAGAAGTTCCAGAGCGAAAGCGTTTTCTTCATGCCGCCGGTATCCTCGACTGCAACTTCTGCGTTCTTGTCCGCCATTGTTCCCCTCCTTTCCTTTCTGACGCCCCTTGGCGTCACCCCTTGCACGGCCTGTTTTGCCGCGCACTTTTTATTTCATGGCTTTAAGATACGGCCTTGGCACAGCAACGCCACTCGTAGCTCGACCGAAGGCAGAACTGCAAAACGAGCGGCGCCGTTTTTGGGACGAACGGCGAGGGGCGCCACTCAGTGCGGGCGTCCGTTTTGATGACGCGATTCAATCGCTCGCGGAGGGCGTCGCTTTATGGCGCCAGGCTCGCTCCCGTCCATGCCGCTTACCGAGGTTTTGGCGTATGTCCTCATTTGCTGCACGTCTTTTTTGTAGGATGGACGGGTTATACATGAGACGAGGCGGTACAAATGGCATACGAATACAACGGCTGCGGACGGCAGCGAAACGTTCGCCTTGCCGGGCGTACCACGCCAGCATCCAGGAGTGTTTCTGACAACGACGGGCCGCAGCGTCCGCAGGATCGCCCCTCGTCGTCTATGCCGCAGAATACCAGCACGCGTCAGGCGGATCGCCCATGCTCGGGCACCCGTCAACGCCGGGCCGAAGTGCCTCGGCGGCAGAAAATCGATCGGCGAAAGTCTGACAATCACATCAGCCGTTTCTTTTCGAAGCCCCGCGGCGGACGCGGCGCAAAGCAGCCACGGCCGCTGGGACGCGGCCGGGCCGCCAATCCGCAGATTCATCGTCTCTGTCTTGCTCTGTGCTCCATCATGGCATGTCTGGCCTTTGTGTATCTGGGGTCGTGTGCCTCGCATGGCTCTGCCGGCCTAGAGCCCACCGCCGAGGAAAAGCTCCTCAAAGCCCCAGTCGCACCCGGCTACTCGTTTGCTTTTTCGACCCCACGTTCGCAGTGGAGTGCCGGCACCATGCCGCATATCTACCAGATCGACCCCGCATGGTCGGAGCTGCCCTACGCCGGTGGAACCATCCGCCAAAACGGCTGCGGACCCACCTGCCTCACCATGATCTACATCTTTAAAACGGGGCGCACCGATATGACACCGGTCGATATGTGCGCCCTTTCCGAGGCGGGCAACTATGCCCCCACCGGTGCCACCGAGTGGTCGTTTATGACGAGCGGCGCCGCGCAGCTGGGGCTTAACGGGACGCAGCTCTACAACGACCGAGACTCGATGGCCCAGGCCTTGCGCTCGGGTGCCCCCGTAATCGCCGTCGTGCGTCCCGGCACGTTTACCAACGTGGGTCATTACATCGTCTTCTACGGCATTGACGACGCCGGCCACATCGGTGTCTACGATCCCAATTCGCCCAGCCGTAGCGCCCGCCGCTGGGGCGTCGTAGAAGTCCTCAACGAAATCGAAGCCATGTGGGCCTACTACTAGTCATTGGGGACAGACTTAAATGACCAATACTAGTCATTGGGGACAGACTTAAATGACCAGCCATTATATGACTAGCCACTGGGGACGGTCTTTGCAGACGACCGCTCGCGCTGCCGAAAAGGACTGTCCCAAGATGCCGGCAGAAAAGGAACGTCCCCAAGTGCCGGGTTTCCGCGGTCTTCAGCGCTTCTCATGAACAGTCACCTCAATAGCAAAAGCCCCGCAGTCGGAGCGGACTGCGGGGCTCATGAAGAGAGGCTAGTTTGTGGGCGCTTTGCCTGGCGCCCACAAGAGAGGCAACAGAGTAGAGGCTACTCGTGGATGCGGGTACCGGAGAGGCCGGCCATGGTCTCGGCGGCCTTGTCCAGGGCGCCGATGATGCAGGTGCGGCCCTTGCGGGAACGGGCGAACTTGATGGCAGCGCGGACCTTGGGCTCCATGGAACCCTTACCGAACTGGCCCTCGTCGGCCAGGCGCTCGGCCTCGTCGGCGGTGAGGTCCTCGAGCTCCTCCTGGTTGGGCTTGCCAAAGTTGATGGCGACATGCTCAACGGCGGTCAGCAGGAACAGGACGTCGGCGTCGCAGTCCTCGGCCAGCAGCTCGCCGCCCAGGTCCTTGTCGATGACGGCGGGAACGCCCTTGTAGCAACCCTTGTTCTCGTAGTCGCGGACGACGGGGATGCCGCCGCCACCGCAGGCGATGACGATGAACTCGTTGTCGAGCAGGTTGAGGATGGAGTCGGCCTCGACGATCTTCTTGGGATCGGGGGAGGCGACGACGCGGCGCCAGCCGCGGCCGGAATCCTCGACGAAGACCTTGGAGGGATCCTCGGCCATGAACTCCTTGGCCTGCTCCTCGGTGTAGAAGGGGCCGATCGGCTTGGTCGGGTTCTTGAACGCGGGATCGTCGGGATCGCACTCGATCTGGGTGACGACGGTGGCGGCGTGCCAACGCTTATAGCGCTTGTGCATCTCGCGGCCGATGCCCTGCTGCAGGTGATAACCAATGTAGCCCTGGGACATGGCGCCGCACTCGGGCAGCGGCATCTCGGGGGTGCCGATGGCGTCGTGGGCGGCGGCGAAGGCATTCTGGATCATGCCGACCTGCGGGCCGTTGCCGTGGGTGATGATGATCTCGTTACCCTGCTCGATGAGACCAAGGAGTGCGTGGGCGGTGTTGCTCACGGCCTCGATCTGCTCGACGGGGTTGTTGCCGAGGGCGTTGCCGCCAAGGGCGACGACAATACGATCGGGCTTGCCAAGAGGCTTAGACATTGCTGGAATCCTTTCTGTAAAAGGCCTACATCCCATTAATAACCCACGTCCGTGCAATACGCGAGTTTATTAAGGTTTATATTCTCTTTATCGCTCATTTTATTCATTTTGAAAACAGTTGAACGGTGAACGGTCGTTTTTACCCGTTCAGCGTAAAGTTGCCCAGCTCATGCATATCTAAGCTATTTACGTGCGACTTTATTTTGATATAGCAGGGATTAGACCAGATTATGCAAACTATATCTTTGCTAAACACAAAACAGACAGCGCAATATCTTACTCGCACTATACGAGATTCTATACATTTATAAGACGAGTATGCACCCCAACAAAAACATGGGGCTTTTCATCCAGCATAAGGAATATAGATGAGCTCAAAAAAGCAATCAGCCCCAAAGCACGGGGATAGAAGGCAACAACAGCCAAAACCTCCATCCATCCCCAAAGTGGCGCGAGGTTTTGCGGCAAAGCCGCGAAACAGCGAAGGGGACAAAAGGCCCCCTCAGCCACGTCCTTCATTCAGCCCCACAATCCGAGGACGTAGTCGTAGCAGGATCTGAGGGCTAACCTTCGCGGACATTCCGCAGGACGAAAGAACCCCCGCCGCACGTAGTGCGCAGCGGGGGTTCTTTCATGTCCGAGGACGTCCGCGAAGGTTAGCCCTCAGATCCTGCGGTGGGAGACCTAGGCCTCGTTGTACACCGTCTTGAGCTTCAGCAGGTGAGCGTAGCGGTCCATAGCGGCCTGCTCGTTCTCCTTGAAGAGCTCCTCGGCGCGCTCGGGGAAGGAACGCGTCAGCGAAGCGTAACGGGCCTCGTTCATCAGGAACTCCTGATAGCCGCCCGCGGGCTCCTTGGAATCGAGCGAGAACTTCTTGCCGGCAGCAGCCTCGGGGTTGAAGCGGAAGAGGTTCCAGTAACCGCACTCGACAGCCTTCTTCATCTCGGCCTGGCAGTTCTGCATGCCGCCCTTCTTGATGGAGTGCATCTCGCAGGGGCTGTAGCCGATGATGAGGGACGGGCCGTCATAGGCCTCGGCCTCGTGGATGGCCTTGAGAGTCTGAGCCGGGTTGGCGCCCATGGCGACCTGCGCCACGTAGACGTAACCATAGCTCATAGCGATCTCGGCCAGAGACTTCTTCTTGGTCACCTTGCCGGCAGCGGCGAACTGAGCAACCTGGCCCAGGTTCGAAGCCTTGGAGGCCTGACCGCCGGTGTTGGAGTAGACCTCGGTGTCGAAGACGAAGACGTTGACGTTGTGGCCAGAAGCCAGGACGTGGTCCAGACCACCGAAGCCGATGTCGTAGGCCCAACCGTCGCCACCGAAGATCCAGAAGGACTTCTTGGTGAGGTAAGCCTTGTCGGCGAGGATCGCCTTGGAAGCGTCGCAGCCGCACTTCTCGAGCTCGGCAACGTAGGCGGCAGCAGCAGTCTTGGAGGCCTCGACGTCGTTGACGGAGTCGATCCAAGCCTGACCGGCGGCCTTGAGCTCGTCGGACGGACCGTCAGCGGCGATGAGCTCCTGGGTGGCGGCGATCAGCTTATTCTGGACGGCCTCGTAACCGATGGCCATGCCCAGACCGTGCTCAGCATTGTCCTCGAACAGGGAGTTGTTCCACGCCGGGCCGTGACCGTCCTTGTCCTTGCAGTAAGGAGCGGTGGCAGCGGGGTTGCCCCAAATGGAGGAGCAGCCGGTGGCGTTGGAGATGAACATGCGGTCGCCGGCGACCTGGGTCACCAGACGTGCATAAGCGGTCTCGGCGCAGCCGGCGCAGGAGCCGGAGAACTCCAGGTAGGGCTGCTTAAACTGGCTGCCCTTGACGTTGGCCGCGATGAGCTCCTTCTTCTCGGAGACGTTCTTGACCATGTAGTCCCAAACGGGCTGCTGATCCATCTCCTGCTCGGCGGGAGCCATCTCGAGGGCGCCCTTGGGGCAGACCTTGGCGCAGTTGGTGCAGCCCATGCAGTCGAGCGGGGACACGGCCATGGTGAACTTCATGCCCTTGGCCTTGGGACCCATGGCGTCGAGCGTACGGGTAGCCTCGGGCGCGGCGGCAGCCTCGTCCTCGGTCATCGCGAACGGACGGATGGTGGCATGCGGGCACACATAGGCGCACTGGTTGCACTGGATGCACTTGGTCTCGTCCCAGTGAGGAACGAC
Source organism: Collinsella sp. LCP19S3_H3 (assembly GCF_052119145.1). NCBI lineage: Bacteria > Bacillati > Actinomycetota > Coriobacteriia > Coriobacteriales > Coriobacteriaceae > Collinsella > Collinsella sp. LCP19S3_H3. Next base: position 165,370 of record NZ_JBQKFW010000001.1, on the reverse strand, counting down.
CACGGCGACGCCGCGCTTCTCGTATGCGGAGGCGCCCAGCTCAAACTGACCGTCGGCACAATCGACAAAGGCAGAAACGGGCAGGCTGTCGCCATCCATGCGATCGATGGGCTCGAGCAGGTTCTTGACCTGCTGGGCGATAGCGGACTTGGTCTCCTCGGAAAGCTCGACAGGAGCGGCGTCCTCGGCGGTAGCCCAGTCGGCCGGAACCTCGAACTTACGGAAGGCGGTAGCGCCGGCATCGATGGCCTTGTGGTTGGCGTCGACGATGGCCTGGCCCTTCTTCATGTAGGACTTGGTAGCCGCGTCCTTCATGTACTGCAGGGCGTCCTCGGCGGGCAGGACCTTGGCCAGCGCGAAGAAGGCGGACTGGAGCACCGTGTTGGTGCGCTTGCCCATGCCAACCTTGGCGGCCAGGTCGATAGCGTCGATCAGGTAGACGTTGACGTTGTTGTTCGCGATGTAGCGCTTGGCCACGGCGGGCATGTGCTCGGCGAACTCCTCGTCGCTCCACTGGCAGTTGACCAGGAAGGTGCCGCCCGGCTTGACGTCGCGGACCATCTTGAAGCCCTTGACGATGTAGCTGGGGTTGTGGCAAGCGACAAAGTCGGCCTTGGTCACGTAGTACGGCGAGCGGATCGGGGAATCACCAAAGCGCAGGTGCGAGACGGTAACGCCGCCGGTCTTCTTGGAGTCGTACTGGAAGTAGGCCTGAACGTACTTGTCGGTGTGGTCGCCGATGATCTTAATCGAGTTCTTGTTGGCGCCGACGGTACCGTCGCCACCCAGACCCCAGAACTTGCACTCGATGGTGCCGGGAGCTGCGGTGTTGGGCGCATCCTCGGCCTCGGGCAGGCTCAGGTTGGTCACGTCATCGACAATGCCGATGGTGAACTCGCGCTTGGGCTCGTCCTTCTTGAGCTCCTCGAAGACGGCAAACGCGGACGCGGGAGGCGTGTCCTTGCTGCCCAGGCCGTAACGGCCGCCGACGACCTTGATACCCGTCTTGCCGGCCTCGTAGAGAGCGGAGACGACGTCCTGGTAGAGCGGCTCGCCGATGGAACCCGGCTCCTTGGTGCGGTCCATGACGGCGATCTTCTGGACGGTCTCGGGGAGAACGTCCACGAAGTGCTTGATGGAGAACGGACGGAACAGGCGAACCTTGACCAGGCCGACCTTCTCACCGTGAGCGTTGAGGTAGTCGATGACTTCCTCGAGCACGTCGCAGAAGGAGCCCATGCACACGACGACGCGATCGGCATCGGGAGCGCCGTAGTAGTTGAACAGGCCGTAATCGGTGCCGAGCTTCTCGTTGATCTTCTTCATGTAGCCCTCGACGACGGCAGGGAGCTCGTCGTAGACCTTATTGCAGGCCTCGCGGTTCTGGAAGAAGATGTCGCCGTTCTCATGGCTGCCGCGGGTGTGCGGGTGCTCAGGGTTGAGCGCGTGATCGCGGAAAGCCTGGACGGCGTCCATGTCGCACATCTCGGCAAGATCCTTGTAGTCCCACATGGCGACCTTCTGGATCTCGTGGCTGGTGCGGAAGCCGTCGAAGAAGTTGAGGAACGGGGTCTTACCCTCGATGGCGGCAAGGTGAGCCACCGGCGAGAGGTCCATGACCTCCTGGACGTTGCCCTCGGCGAGCATGGCGAAACCGGTCTGGCGGCAGGCCATAACGTCGGAGTGATCGCCAAAGATGTTCAGGGCGTGGGAAGCGACGCAACGCGCGGAGACGTGGAAGACGCCCGGGAGCTGCTCGCCCGCGATCTTGTACATGTTCGGGATCATCAGGAGCAGGCCCTGAGAAGCCGTGTAGGTGGTGGTCAGAGCACCGGCACCCAGCGAACCGTGAACGGTACCGGCTGCACCCGCCTCGGACTCCATCTCGACGACCTTGACCGGGGTGCCAAAGATGTTCTTGCGACCCTGGGCCGCCCACTGGTCGACATGGTCGGCCATCGGGCTGGACGGCGTAATGGGATAAATTCCCGCTACCTCGGTGTACGCATACGAAACATATGCGGCCGCCTCGTTGCCGTCCATAGACTTAAACTTACGCGCCATATACCCCTCTCCTCTCATATAGGTATACAGGCCCCGGCGATTACCGGGATGTTGGCGTGATGGGATTTTCGCTGTTGCTTCCAGTCATCTGACAGGCGGACTCAGCAGCAGGTACATGGCGTGGAGAGAAGGCATGCCGAGGCGAGGAGGGCTGCACGCGCTCCACAGGCCCAGCTACCCGTCTTGCACATGATCGAGCGCCGCAAAGGCCGCATGCCGGATGCTCCCGGGCACGCCCCGGTGATGGGAAGCGCCCGCAACGGAAATCCGCATGCGGGTTTATTGTACCCCGCCGTCACGTGTAATTTCGACAAATATAGGCGGGCGGTAAAGGTTTACCCCGAGCGACCATCAAGGACAAAAATAATCCTTCCGTCACCGAGAGACCAAATGGCAGCTGCGGTGAAATAGGAACTGTTTTTGCCGGCCGTAGCCTTAAACAGTCCCTATTTCACCGCAACTTATTTAGGAGATGAGTCAGAGGGCGCCGAGGAGGATGGCGTAGGTTGTGGATTCTCCGAGCCTGAGCTCGTCACCGGGGTTGAGCTGAGCGGAGCGGCCGGGCTCGACCTGGGTGCAGACGTTCGTCGCGCCGTTTACCACCACGGTTCCGTTGGTGGACGACAGGTCCTCGACGTACCAGACATTTTGGTCATCGCACCACACGTGGGCATGGCGAGCCGAAACGTCATCGCCCACATCGGTGATATCGCCCTCCCCCGTCGCCAGCGCGCCGATCTCGACGCCCTCCTCACTCGGCTGAATCCAGCGCGGGGCGCTCACCACGTAGCCGTTTTGCACGCGCAGCAGTCCCAACGGGTGCGCAGGCGCCGCCTCGTGCTCGCCCGTGACCGTCGAGGTGCTCAGCGAGCGCGGCGTCGACGTGGCGCCGCCACAGGTCGCATGAGCGTAGTCGAGGGCATAGGTCACCGACGAGCGGACATCTGCCGAACAGCCCACGGCGACAAACAACACCAGGATGGCCTCGGCGCGCTCGGCGGGCATGAGCTCAGCCGCCTGCGACAGGCGCTCGAGCGCATTGCGATAGAGATTCGTGTCCTGATGGCATTCCTCGAGTGCCCGCACCATGGGCTCGCCAGCGGGGCCGCACACCATGTTGGTCACGGCCGCGGCGTCCATGGGATTGCGGCGGCGCAGGGTCAGCTGCGACATAATGCGCGCGGCCGAGGTGCCGTAATCGGCAAAATAACGTTCCTGCAGCGTGCCGACCGGCGCGCGCACGATAAAGCGCGAAACCCAAGAGCGGTCGGCAGCACGGCTCTGCGGACTACGGCCGTCGACGAGCGGGCGGCTCGAGAGCACCAGGCCGCACAGTTCGATATGGCTCAGGTGCGCTGCGTGCTTAAAGATGTCAAACATTGCCCCGCACGGGGTGAGCTCAGCTTGAGAAGCCATGGCTTAGCCCTCCTTGGTCGCAGAGATAGTGTCGGATACTTCGGCCGGCCCGCCAAAGGCGCGAGCAGCCGCGGCTCCGCCGGCAAGCGGTGTCGCCATGGAAATTTTCGCACGTCGCGCTGACACGACGGGAAGCTCAAAGGCAAACCCCATCGCCAGCAAAAACCACGTGAGCGCATAGGTTGCAATTAGGGCGGCAACGAAGCCGCTCGCTACGGCGCGCTGGGAAAACACGGTGCATGCAACCGCGATCAGCACCGGAACCTCGCAGGCAGAAAGCACCAGTACGCCATGCAGGAACCCCGTGCGACGATCGTGTGCCATGGCACCGGCAGCGATGCCCACCATGCCCGGCGGTGCCAACGCCAGTGCGGCGATAATGGCCGGCAGCTTCCCGGACCACATAAGCGGTCCCACGACGAGCGTCACATGGGCACCCGACGCCAACAGCGCAGCTGATACCACGACCACAGCCCAAATCACGCCGCATACCGCCGTCGCACCAACCATCGCCGCACGCCGGGCTGTATGCCCCGATACCTCCATCGGGCACGGCAAGAGCGGCTCGGCGCGAAGCGAGCGGGCGACATTTTGCGCATAGTGGTCGCAAAATGCCGAGAGCGCCGCCTCCACCGCAGCCGGCTCGGGACGATCTTCCTGATGGCAGGACAGGCAGGCCATGACCACGTCGAACAACTGGGCATCGACAAACGCCAGCGCATCGCGCAGATCCTCGGAATTTGGATCGAGTCCCAGCTGCTGAGCTTGTTCGGCCGCGGCAAGTGCCACATCGGGCTCGCGTCGCAGCAGTTGCGTCAAGTCGCAGCCGGGCGCGTGGGCGCCAACGGGATAATCGGGCAGCGTATCCATCTTGAGGCGATAAGGGCTGGCGATATCGCACGTCTTTTTGCGCGAGCCCGAAGTACCCGACGCACCCGGCGCTACTTCGTACGGCGCGACACCGGCGATGAGCTCGTAGACCGTACTCGCCGCTGCATAGACATCGATTGCCGGCGACATGCGAAGCATGCGCAGGTCGGGGATATCGTCGGTGAGCATCTCGGGCGGGGCGTAGGCCACCGTCGCGCGGCGCAACGTGGCATAGCGCTCGGTAAACGAAGCCTTGCCGCCGGTGCTGGCCACCGCAGAGGCGGGCTCGAGCGCCAGCGAAGAGCCAAAGTCGATCAAGCACAGGTCGAAGGTGCCTTCGGCAAGCTGTCGGTCGAGTGGCAGGCGCGCCGTGCGCACCATAATATTAGCGGGCGAGATATCGCGATGGACGAACCCCTCGCCTACCAAGCTCATGCGGCAGAGCAGATCGAACAGGTCGCGACCCAGGCGCGCCGCCACGAGCGGCGACAGACGCCCGGCATCGTCCACGGCAAGGCGCGAGCGCAGGCGAGCGAGCGTCTCGCCCTCGACCCACTCCATGACAATCGCGGGCACGCCGTCGACCTCGCCCCATCCATACAGACGGGGAAAGCCTCTAAGGCCCGAAAGGGCGCGATGGCATTCATATTCCTCGCGAAACGCCGCCTTGAACTTGGTGACCAGCGCCTCGTGGGCGACATCGTCATCAAATTCGTCGCGCGTTGGCAAGATGAGCTGCTTGAGTGCCACGGCCTCGCCCTGCGCGTTGACGGCACGCGTCACACGGCCGATACCGCCGCGGCGCATGGTGGCGTCATCGGCAAACAGCATCGTAAAACGGCGCAGGTAGGCGGGAAGCTCGTCCGGGCCCAGCGCAATGGCGGGCTCAAACCCTCCAACGCGCGCCAGGCGCAGGCCCACCATAGGGTCGCGATTTAGCGCGCACGATGTGCCAAAAGCAAGGCTATTCGTCATAGGGCGATCGCCGCCACTTTGGTATTGAAGTTGTTGAGCGCGACGTCGTCATCGCCATAATGCCCCACCCATTGGCACAGATTGGTGTAGCAACCCCATAGGTTGGCGTATTGCTGATACCACTTTGACTTGGGAGAAAACGTTTGCCGGCCAAACTCGGCACGGATGACAAACATATCGTTGGCCAGGCTGTCGCACGGTCCGGTATCGCCCGTAGCGTTATAGGTCGAAACCACGCTGTTGGCGCGGGCGACATAGCCATCGAGCATGTTGTATTTGGTCACGAGCCAGCTGTGAATACTCTCCTCCTCGGCAGCCGAGAGACCACCCGAGCCCGTGTCGCCGCCGGCACCGCCGTCCGTCGAGCCATCACTCGAAGATCCACCGCCAGAGGCGGAGCCCGAACCGGAACCGCCGCCCGACGAATCGGAGCTGGAGCCAGACGAACCCGAACCGCCGGGCTGGCCTGTCTGTTGGGCGTCCTGCCCCTTCTGCTGCTCGGCCTTATTGACGACAGAAGCCACACTGTTGTTGGAAAGCTTCGTAATGACCTTGGTGTTGGTGAGCACGATGGTCTTGCCGTTTGCCAGCGTAACCTCGTTGTCCGATGTTTCTGGACTGTCCGCATCGTCGCCACCGAACACAACATGCGAGACCACGCTCGCCCACGCATATCCGGTTGTCGTTCCCAAGTCGCTTTTGGCCTTGCGCCCAATATGCAGCTCGCGCGCAGCATACGCCTGTACCATGGACGGCACCGTCATGCCATAAGCCGAAACACCGGCTATGACCAGTACAAGCGAGCAAGACAGCAGCACGTACGCCCGAGGCGCCAGGCCCAGCCGGCGTCGCATGCGCACCGCGGCGCCATGCTTTGTCTGAGTGCTAGCGGGCCGCATGCGTTCTCCTCCAACAAAAACACGCCGCTTAAAAGCGGCGTATTCTTTCATATCCACATTTGAGTGTATCAGCGAACTCAAAAGGTTGTGCAACGAATGGGCAAATACGAGGTGAGAGTGGACCCATCCACGCGATAAGCGGATGAAAAGCAGGTTTGTTGCACAACAAATGCATGAACGCGTGCCCAATTATGAGCGCCCCGTGCGGCAGGCCGACGGGACATGCCGCGGAGCTGACGCCGCCTAGATCGCACGACGGGCCTCGATAGCACGGCCGAGCGTAAGCTCGTCAGCATACTCCAGGTCGCCGCCCACGGGCAGGCCGCTCGCCAGACGCGACACCTCGACGCCCAGAGGCTTGATGGTGCGGGCAAGGTAGCTCGCCGTGGTCTCGCCCTCAATGTTGGGGTTGGTGGCGATAATGACCTCGTGGATGTCCTCGTGGCCCAAGCGCGCCAGCAACTCGCGGATATGCAGCTGCTCGGGGCCGATCTTGTCCATGGGGCTGATCACGCCGCCCAGCACGTGGTAGAGGCCGTGGTAGCTGCCCGTGCGCTCAATCGCCTGGACATCGCGCGGCTCACCCACCACGCAGATGCGGGTGGTGTCGCGCATCGAGTCTTGGCAGATGGAGCACTCGTCAGCGGTGGCGTAATTAAAGCAGCGGCTGCAAAAATGCACTTCCTGCTTAACCTCTAGAATGGCCTCGGCCAGACGGCGCGCCTCCTCGGCGTCGGCCTCGAGCAGGTAGTAGGCGATGCGCTGGGCCGATTTGGGGCCAATGCCCGGCAGACGGCCCAGCTCATCGAGCAGTTTTTGCAGACTATGGTTGGCACTCATATATGTGCGCGTCTTAGAACGGCATGCCCGGGATGTTGAGGCCGCCGGCGATGGCGCCCATCTGCTTGTTGGCGAGCTCGTTGACGCCGCGGACGGCCTCGTTGACGGCAGCCATAATCATGTCCTGCAGCATATCGACGTCCTCGGGATCGAGCGCATCGGGGTCGATGGTAAGGTTGACGAGCTCCATCTCGCCGTTGACAGTCACCTTGACCATGCCGCCGCCGGCAGAAGCGTCGACGGTCTGGGACTTGAGGTTCTCCTGCGCGGCGGCAAGCTGCTCCTGCATCTTGCGGGCCTGCTTCATCATCTGCTGCATGTTCATACCGGCCATGATGGCTCCTTTACGTGTGGTCGCGCGACAAGCTGCAAGGGCAGCCGGGCACGGCGGGACTTTCAAACTCAAAAATCGTACCACGGCGCGGGGCATACGAGCGGGGCGGTCGCGCTAACTCAGTCGATGTACATGTCCTCTAGCGTGACGCGCCGCCCAAGACTATGCAAGGTCGAATTATGCAAGGTCGCACAACTCGGCGTATACACCCGCCCGTATAGTTACTCCACCGGCTTGAAGATGGTGGACTGGCCAAAGACACTACGGATGAGGGCTTTGGCCTCGTCCTCGGTCTGCGGGATGCTCGGGGCTGCGCCCTGGTGGCCGAAGGGACTGCCGGCGCCGGGATTGGACTCCCAAGGGGCAGCGAGAGCGTCGTCACTTGCAGGAGCGGACGTCGCAGCTGCGGGAGCTGCGGCCGAAGCGGCAGGGCTGGGCGCAGGCGCCGCGGCAGGCACGTCGAACGGAGGAAGATCTTCCCCGTTCGCATCGCCGGCGAAGCCGCCGACCATGGCGTCGTCGTAGGGTACCTGCTCGGATTCCCATGGCGCAGCCTGCGCAGACGGCTGAATCTTGGGAGCAGACGCGCACTCGGGCGCTCGGGGCGCGGGCTCGGTCGGGAGCTTGCCCGTGGCAGGAGCACCGGCAGGGTTGTCGGAGCGCAGCCAGGGGGCCTTGGCCAGGTCGGATGACTTGGGTGCAGGCGCGGCAGCGGGCTTGGACGCGGGGATCGGAGCAGCCGGTTTGGACACGGCGGGTTCAGTCACCGACGGGATCGGTGCCGCTACCGGTGCCGCTTTTGGCTGCGTCGCGCTGGCGCTCAAGGATGCAGGGGCCGCCGAGGACACGGGTTGCGGGTCCGCAGATGCCGCAGCCCGTGCAGATGGAGAAAGCTCCTCATGTTGAGGAGCCGGCCTGACACCCCCATCCAGGACATAGTCGACGGTGCGACGACCGAAGACCGCACTGACTGTCGGCAAAAACACCGCCTGTGTATCAGCACGCCCGAGCATCTTGATAGCAAATGCCGTAGGGAACGAGACCGTGAGCTTAGAACCATCGTCTGCCGTAGCGCGAGCGTTCAACAGGAGTGCCGCATAAGAAGGTTGTTGGGCCTTGACGCGCTCGACGACCTCGACCCATTTGCGCTGGAGCTCGCCGGCATCCTCTACCGCAGGGGTCTCGGCGGCGCCGGCGGCAGCAACCTGAGCGGCAGTGTTGGGCTGGGGCTTAGGCGCCGGCGCAGCGGCAGGTACGGGAGCCGAAGCGGCGGTGGGCTGGGGCATCGGAGCCGGGGCAGGCTGAGGAGCAGGCGCAGCGGGCTTGGAAGCTGACACGGACGCAGGCTGCGTCGCCGGAGCGGCGGCACCGCGATCCCAAGGCATGCCGCCCTGGCAAGCGGGCGTAGCAGTGGGAGCGGCGGATGCCACAGGGGCAGCAGCTCGGGCACCCGAGATCAGCGTCGGTTGTTGTGTCGCCACAGGTGCAGCCGCGACAGCCGCAGGCGCAGCACCAGCAGCAGCCACGCTCGCCGGCACCGCGGCGTTGGCGACCATGGCCTCCAAGCGTGCCACGCGCTCGGCCAGGGCCTCAATGGTCAGATCGGCCTCGGGACGTGCCAGGCGCGTGCAGGCGATCTCGAGCACCAGGCGCACGTCGCTCGCACCCCTCATCTCCAACGCGGCATCGTCGAGCACTGTCAGCACGCGGGCCAGACGGTCGGCCGGATGCCCGCCAAAGGCAGCGGCCTCGGCAGCAAGCGCCTCAGCCTGCTCGGCCCCGCCCTCAAACAGCTCGCCACGGGTACCGGCAACGCAGGCCACATACACGTCGCGCACGTGCGCCACCAGGTCGCGCGTCAGCTCAAGCAAGTCATTGCCCTCCTCGATCTGTGCGCGAATGAGCCCATAGAGTTCAGCAATATCACGCTCGGCGATGGCGCGGGCAAACTCGCCCAGGATCTGGTCCGAAACCTCGCCCAAAAGCGAGCGGGCATCGTCCGCATGCACGGCGCCGTTGCCAAAAACGCTCAGCTGCTCCAGCGTGGAAAGCGCGTCGCGCATGCCGCCCTTGGCATGGCGCGCCACGATGGCCAGCGCCTCGTCGTCGTAATCGAAGCCCTCCTGCTCGCACACGTAGGACAGACGATGCTCGATATCCTCGTTGCCGATGCGGTGGAAATCGAAGCGCTGGCAGCGCGAGAGGATGGTCTCCAGAATCTTTTGCGGATCGGTGGTGCACAGCACAAAGATCACGTGCGCCGGCGGCTCCTCGAGCGTCTTGAGCAGCGCGTTAAACGCCGCCGTCGTGAGCATATGGACCTCGTCGATGATATAGATCTTGTACTTGCCACGCACCGGAGCAAAGTTAACGGAGTTGATGATCTCCTCGCGCACATTGTCCACGCCCGTACGGCTTGCGGCATCGAGCTCGTAGACATCGGGGTGGTTGCCCTCGGCGATGAGCTCGCACTCTTCGCAAGTGCCGTCGGGCATGCAGCCGCTTGCGCCCTCGGCGCGCGCCGCCTCGGCATTGCGGCATAGCAGCGCCTTGGCCAGAATGCGCGCCATGGTGGTCTTGCCCGTGCCGCGCGGTCCGCAGAACAGGTACGCGTGGGACAAGCGTCCCTCGGTGATGGCGTGCTCGAGCGTCGAGACGATATGCTGCTGGCCCACCACGGAGTCGAAGGTGAGCGGGCGATACTTTCGGTACAACGATTCCATGGGTGCTCCCCCGGGTATACTGAGTCTTGTTGCCGCGACGGCCATGCGGTCGCACGGCATACTGCACTCATAATAACCCGTACGGCGAGCCCGCCGCGATAGGAGTCCAAAGAGCATGGCAGACGCAGAGAGCAACCTCGTTCCCTCCGAAGCAGCCGACCAGGTCGAGGTCGCGCTCGAGAAACAGGCAGCAGCCGACGACGGCATCCTGTACCTCAACGAGTATCAGTACGAAAACGACCTCGTCACCGACTTCGCCCGCTTGGTCGCCTCGCCCAGGCGTCGCGGCTCGCTGTATGTCGCCGCGGCAATTGCCGCGCTGCTCGGCATCGGCATGTTGGTGGCCGGCGGCAACTGGATCAAGTTTGGCGTCGTCCTGATCGTGTTCGGCGCCTTTTTGGCCTGGTGGAGCAAAAACCTGCACCACACGCTCGCCCGCGACTTTATCGACGCCGTCGAGGCCGACAAGTCCATGGGTGGCCGCTATCGCCGCGTCGCCGCCAACGAGGACGGCTTGATGGTATGGGGCAAGAGCGGCAAGTCGCAGTTCTTCCCGTTTGAGAAGCTCGACCACGTACTCGACGGCGAGCGCATCTTTGTTGCCATGTTCGCAGACCAGGGCGTGACGATCCCCAAGGACACCTTTGTTCGCGGCGACGCCGAGCAGTTTGGCTCCTTCCTTAAGGCGCGCATCAACAAAAAGCTCCGCATCGAGACCAAGAAGAAGAAAATGAAGGCCGAGAAGGCAGCAGCCGAGGCCAAGCAGGGAGACAAGGCAGACAAGCCCCAGGACAACAAGGACAAGCAGTGCAAGCAGAAGAAGGGCAAGAAGAAGCGCTAAGGCCAAGTCAGACAGGCAGCCTCGCATCCCGCTATCCTCCCCATGCACCAGAGCGTGCTACACTAGCAGCATCTATGCCACCGCGAATGGCTCGGCCCCGCGCCCGCCGCTCGCAAACGAACTTTAAACGCACGAGGGTTGGCCATGCCGCTTTTCTCGCAACATACCGCCCGGTTCTCGCCGGACGTCCCTTTGGAGGGCACCAGCTCTCGCGAGCTGCTCAAGCGGTACCAGCCGCTCGAGACGCTTGCGACCGGCGGTTTTGGCTCCATCGAGATTTGCCGCGACACGCACCTGCGTCGTCGCGTGGCCATTAAGCGCATCCCTCTTATCAACGGCTCCGGCGTGCCCGCCAGCGACATCATGGATGTACTGCGCGAGGCACATACCGCCGCCATGCTTCAACATCCCAATATCGTGCAGGTTATCGACTTTACGCATGACACCGCCTATGCCTACCTGGTCATGGAGTATGTCGACGGCATGTCGCTGGCCGAGTTTTTGCATATCGTGGACGGCCACTCGCTCACCTTTGACGAGGCAGCGACCATTGCCGACGCGTTGGGTCAGGCGCTCACCTTTGCCCATGCAAACGGCGTGCTTCATCTGGACATAAAGCCCGCCAATGTGCTCATTGACCACTCGGGCAATGTAAAGCTCACCGACTTTGGCATGGCGCGGCTGTCATCTGCCGGCGGCTTTGGCGGATCGCGCGGCGGCACCATCGGCTACATGCCGCCCGAACAGCTCGATATCGAGACCGGCACGGTCGACGAGCGCGCCGATGTCTTTGCCCTTGCCTGCGTGATCTACGAGGGCCTGTGCGGCAGCGCCCCCTTTATGGCGGCAACGCCTGCCGACTCGCTCGACCGCATCATCGGCGGCGCCACCTACCCCAGCGAGCTGATCCCGCACTTTCCCCCGGGAGCCGAGGCAGCGCTCATGAGCGCCCTCTCCCCTATGCCGCAAGACCGCCCCGATAGCATCGAGGCATTCTGCGACCAACTCCTTGCCGGCTTGGGGAGCGTGCGCGAAGGCCGTCGCAGCTTGGAGCAGATGGTAAGCGAGCTTTCGGACGACGAGCACGCGGCAGACGATATGGAGTCGCTGCCTTACGAGGATAACGCCATCGAAGTCGACCCCGCGCTCGGTTGGGCGGGCACGCGCTGGAGCTGCGCGCGCGATTACACCATGCGCGGTATCTCGGCGCTAACGTGTGCAACCTTCAGCTTTTTGCTTATGCAGACAGCGGGCGTCGCGGCGCTTCCCGGGCTGGTCGCCGCGGCCATCGCTATTGGCGCGGCGGCAGGCTTGGCACCGCAGATCGGCTCGGCTATCTCGGCCGTAGGCTTTTTGGTGCTCATGGCCAACGCCACCATGCAGGCGCAGGGCATCCTGTCGATGCTGCCGGTCGCGGTCATTTTTGCCGCCGCCATGTCCGGATGGTGGATTGCCTGGGGACGCACCGAAGCGGCCGCGAGCGCGGCACTCACCTGCACGCTTGCGCTAGGTTGTCTAACCGGCGACGCCATCCTTGCCGCCGGGGCCGCCGCGGGCTTCGCGGCGTTTTGGCTCGGCCCGGCAAGCGCCGCTGCCGCCACGGGTATAGGCGCGCTTTTTGCCCGCCTGGCCGCAGCTGCCCTCCCTACGGGAGGCGTGCTGGGGCTTGGCAATGTCGCCGCAGCGCTGGGCGACGCGTTCCTCTGGGCCGCCTTCGCACTGATCGCAGCAGCAGCCGCGGCAACGTCGCTGCTGCTCAATGCCCATGCCAAGCGCGCCGAGCAGGGGTCAAACCTCGCCGCCATCGTCGCAATTGCCGTCGCCGGTATCGGCTCGGCCGTATCGTTTTGTCTTGCACACCATATGGAAATTGCCAGCCTTGCGGGCACGGTCGTCGCCAAGGCGGCGGTTGCGGGAATCCTATCCTCTATAATCGTTGGGATATGCCTGTATTTGCTCGGATACCAAAGAACCTATACGGAGAGTGATCTTTCGTGAACTTCCTGAACATCTTCGAGGACCACGTGGCCGGCATCTTCGGTGCCACCCGTGCCCCGTTCTCCTTTAAGAAGCTTGCCAAGCAGGCTGCTCGTGACATGGAGGATCAAACTCTGGTGATCAACGGCGTCAACACCGCGCCGGCGCTCTATACCATCCTGATCGCCACCGATGACGATCCCATGCTTGCCCCGTTCTATCCCGAGCTTTCGCGCGAGGTGCGCGAGTTTGTGAAGGCGCAGGCCGAAAAACGCCGCTACGTCTTTGTCGGCGAGCCCCTTGTTCGCTTTATGATCGACCCTCAGCTGCGCGCCGGCAAGTTCTCGGTCTTTGCCGAGAACGTCGACGCTCCCACGCTCGGCCGTCTGTACGAGGAAGAGCGCGCCTATCAAAATGGCCTGGGACAGAACAGCTCGGCCACAAGCCGTGCCGCGAGCGCCCCCCGCGCCGGTCAGCAGCAGTTTGCATCGCCGCAGCAACACCCGGCCGCCATGCCCCAGCAGCAGCCGACACCCCGCGCTGCCACTCCCGACCCGCTCGCTGTGGCCGACCCCTTTGCACCCAATGTCCCCGATCCCGCAGCCCCCATCCCTGTGCCGCAAACCGTCTCGCGCGACGCACTTGCCGGTATGGGCGGAGCGGCTGCCACTGGCGCCGCCGTGGGCCTTGGCGCTGCGACCAGCATCGCCTCCAACATGGCAAGCCCCCGCGCCCCGCAGCGTCCGCTCGCCCAACTCGTCGACGTCGTGAGCGGCGAGAGCCACAACATCACCTCCGCGCAGGTGACCATCGGTCGTGAGCGCTCGGTATCCGACATCGCCCTGCGCGACCCCAACGTGTCGCGCCGTCATGCCCAGCTCACCTTTACCGGCTCTGACTGGTCGATCGAGGACCTCAACTCCACCAACGGCACGCTCGTCAACAACCGCCGCATCACGCGCTGCCCGCTGCGCAACGGCGATCTGCTAACGTTTGGCCTGAGCACCTTTGAATTTAGGGGTTAATCGCTTATGAACATCGATATCGTCCTTTTTGCAGGCCGCATCGTACTGGTCGTCCTGCTTTATATCTTCTTGTTCGCCGTCATGAAGACCGGCGTGGGGCTCGTGCGCGGCCAGCGCCGCGACTCTGCCATCTGGACGATCGATGTGGACAAGGGCCCGCGCGGCATCCGCGGTATTCACGTGGATATGCTTGGCCCCGTCATCGTCGGTCGTTCGCCGTCATCTGACATCTGCATCAACGAGCCGTTTGTCTCTGCCTCGCATGCGCGTTTTTCGCTGCAGGGCCCGGCACTTATTATCGAGGACCTCAACTCGCTCAACGGCACCCTTGTTAACGGCCGCCAGCTGGTGGAGCCCGCAACGCTGCGCGAGGGCGACGAAGTCCAGATTGGCGACGTGGTCATGAAGGTGAACCGTCGATGATCGACGAGGAGAACAAGTCCGCAACCATGTCCGAGGCGCCGGCAGCCCCCGCGGCCGTGCCGGCTCACGCCGCCCCGACGGGCCCTGCGCCCGTTGAGCCCGAGGACACCGTGTTCTCCCTGCCTCTTTCGCATGTAACGCAAGACCATCCGATGCCCATCGATGGCCAGGATGAAGATAATTCCACCGATGCCCCCATCGGCGCGCACGCCGTTGCCGATCAACCTTCGGCACCGGAAACTACACCTGCGCCGGCCCACTTTGCCGAGTCTGTCGCCGCGGCAATCGATGAGAGCGCCGCGGTGTTTTTGGCCCCCGAGCCCACGGCACCGGTGTTTCCCGTAGTTCCAGCACCCACCGCAGCGCCCGAGCCCGCATCTACACCGGCACCCGCGGCGGCATCCTCCCCCGCGGCCGCATCGGCGCCCGAGGCCGTGCAGCCTACGGCCGAAGAGATGCCCGTCGCAGCGACGGAGGACGCCTCTCAGCCCCACAGCACGCCCGCGCCCGCACACTTCGCGGCACCCGAGCCCGCAGCCGTCGCCCCGCAAGACGAAGAGCCTGCCGACCACACAACCGAAGTGCCCGCCACGTCTAAAGTCGACGACCCGAGCAACGAGGCCAACGCCGTCTCGCCCGGCGACACGGCCGAGATTGATGTCGCCGCCGTGGAGGCCAAGCTCAAGGACCCTGGTTCGACCATGAGTTTTGAGCCGCTGACCGACGAGCGCATCGAGACCGATTCGACCTACGATGCCGGCACCACCACGCAACTCATGTGGGGCGCCCGCTCCGATGTTGGCTGCGTGCGTCCGCACAACGAGGACTCCTACCTGGTACAGTCGCCGCTCTTTTGCGTGTGCGACGGCATGGGTGGTCACGCCGCCGGCGAGGTAGCCTCATCCATCGCGGTCGAGACCATCGCCAAGACGGCGCCACAGGCTGCCGACGCCGCGCGCCTAGCCGCAGCCGTCGAAGCTGCCAACGCCGCCGTCATCGAGGCCGCACTCAACGGCCTGGGCAAGCCCGGTATGGGCTGCACGGCGACCTGCGCCTATATCGAAAACGACATGCTCGCCATCGCCCACGTGGGCGACTCGCGCGCCTATCTGCTCCACGAGGGCACGCTCATCCGCGTGACCCGCGACCACTCCTATGTGGAGGAGCTCGTGGACGCTGGCGAAATTACGGCCGACGAGGCGCGCGTCCATCCCAACCGCTCGGTTATCACACGTGCGCTGGGTTCGGACCCCGCCATGTATGCCGACCACTTTACCCTGCACATCGAAGAGGGCGACCGCCTGATCCTATGCTCGGACGGCCTTTCGAGCATGATTCCCGATAGCGAAATCGAAAACATCGCCACGCAATCGTCTACGGCGCAGATTTGCGTCGACAACCTGGTGGACGCCGCGCTCGCTGCCGGCGGCCACGACAACGTGACGGTAGTCGTTGTGGACCTGGTCGACGACGGCGTCATGCGCGAGGCGAAGCGTGTTCGCCGCCGCAACGTCACCATTGCCGCCATCCTGGGCATCGCTTTTGTGCTGGCGGCAGCCATCTGGGCCTACGCGGGCGTCACCGGCTCGTATTACCTGGGCACCTACAAGGACACCGTCGCGGTCTACCGGGGCATTCCCGGCAAGCCGCTCGGCCTTAAGCTGCACTGGCTCGAGAGCACGACCGCCATCAAGCTATCCGACCTACCCGAAGACACGCAGAATCGTCTGAAAGCAGGCATTCCGCAAACGAGTGTTGACGACGCGCAGGACACTATCTCCAAGTACCGTCATCAAATCGATGAGGAACAGACCCGCCAGGTGATCGACGCGCAAACGATTCGCGACAACACCGACCAGGAATCGACTTCCAAATCGAATTCCGAAAAAACCGCCGAACAGTCCGCCGAGGCCGAAGCCTCCGATAAGAATTAGAAAGGGAGTGCCGCTTATGAGTCGCCGCAACACCGAAATGCTCTTGCTCATCGCCTCGGCGTTCCCCGTCATCTTGCTGTATGCGATGTACGTGCTCACCGCAGGCGCTTCCATCTCGTTTGAAACGCTCGCCGTGCCGATCGGTCTCTTTGCCGCCTTCGCCGCGGCGCATATCGCCGTGCGCATCCTGGCGCCCGGTGCCGATCCGGCCATCCTGCCCATCGTCTTTGTGCTTTCGGGTATCGGCATCACGTTCGTAACGCGTCTGGCACCCGCCCTCGCCATCTCGCAGCTCGTCATTCTGTTTGTCTCGGTGGCACTGATGGTGGGCACGCTCGCGATGATCAAGAATCTCGATGTGGTCATGCGCTACAAGTACACCTTTGGCATCATCGGCATCATCTTGCTGATGCTGCCCATCTTTATCGGCACCACCATCTCGGGTTCCAAGCTGTGGATTCGCATCGCCGGCTTCACCATCCAGCCCGGCGAGTTCGCCAAGATTTTTATCGTATTGTTCTTGGCCGGATACCTAGCCGAGAACCGCGAGCTACTCTCCATCTCCAATCGCAAGATCTTGGGCCTCAAGGTCCCGCGCCTGCGCCTGCTGCTACCGCTGTTCGCTGTGTGGGGTGTATGCCTTCTGGTCGTTGTCTTCGAGCGCGACTTGGGCTCCGCCGTGCTGTTCTACACCATCTTCTTGCTGATGCTCTACGTCGCCACGGGACGTTTCTCGTATGTCGTCATCGGCCTTGCGCTTTTGGCAGTGGGTGCCGTGGGCGCCTACAGGTTCCTGTCGCATGTCCAGGTACGTTTTCAGATCTGGGCCGACCCCTTTAAGGATGCCCAGGGCCAGGGCTACCAGATTGTGCAATCCCTTTTCTCGTTGGCTGACGGCGGTCTTATCGGCGTTGGCATCGGTAATGGCATGGCCAATAACATCCCCGTCGTCGAGTCCGACTTCATTTTCTCGGCCATCGGCGAGGAAATGGGCCTTTTGGGCGGCGGCGCCGTACTCGTCCTGTTTATGCTCTTTGCCGTGCGAGGCCTGACCACGGCCGCCCGCGCTAAGTCCGACCTTGCCGCATTTAGCGCCACGGGCCTCACGGCCGCCATTAGCTTCCAGGCCTTCTTGATCGTTGGCGGCGTTACCCGCCTGATTCCGCTGACCGGCGTCACCCTGCCCTTTATGAGCCAGGGCGGCTCCTCGCTGCTGGCGAGCTTTATCATTGTCGCGCTTTTGCTGCGCGCCGGCGATGAGGCCACCGGTCGCGAAGCCGAGCTCACCGGTACCGGCACCATGGCCGCTATCTCTGACGACCAGGTCGCTTCTGCCGCGGCGCATGCCGGCACGCGCTTCGCTTCTTCGTCTTCCTACGGCCGTGGCAGCCACTCCACCGGCTCGCGCATGCGTCGTCGCCTGCTCGATACGCCCGAATCTGGCGTGCTCGGCCGCGTGGCGCTCGCCAACCGCCTAACCCGCGCGGTGTTTGCCTTTACGGCCCTGTTCGCCATCCTCATCGGCAACCTCACCTATGTACAGGTCATCAAGGCCAAGGATTACCAGGATATGCCGACTAACAATCACACCATCGCCCGTTCCAAGTACATCCAGCGCGGCTCCATCATCACGTCCGACGGCGTGACGCTGGCCGAATCGCTGCAACAGGAGGACGGCACCTACGTACGCTCCTACCCTAATGGCAACCTGGCCGCCCATGTGGTTGGCTATGTGAGCCAGCAGTACGGCACCGCCGGCATCGAGAGCGTGATGAACGACACGCTCACCGGTTCCAAGGATTACTCCAGCTGGAACAACGCCATCGCGTCGCTCGCGGGCCAAAACCAGCCGGGCAACACCGCCAAGCTCACCATCGACTCCCGCATCCAGACGGCTGCCGAACAGGCTCTCAAGGGCTTTAAGGGCGCCGTCGTGGTCATGGACCCGCGCACTGGCGCGGTGCTCGCATGCGCCAGCTCGCCCACCTACGACAACACCAACATCGACGCCCTGCTGCAATCGGGCGGCGGTGAGGACGGTTCTATGTACGACCGCGCCATGGACGCCCTCTATACTCCGGGCTCCACGTTTAAGGTCGTCACGCTTTCGGCGGCACTCGAGACCGGCACCGCAAGCCTTTCGAGCACTTATCAGGCGCCCGGTTCCATGGATATCGGCAATGCACCGGTCACCAACTACGCCAATGAGAGCTACGGCACGATTAGCCTGCAGCAGGCCTTTGCCGTGTCGTCCAACGTCGTCTTTGGTCAGGTGGCAAACGAGGTCGGCGCCAGCTCGCTCGTACAGTTCGCCAACGCCTTTGGCTATGGCCAAAAGCTCGGTCAGGACCTAACCGCCACGGCGTCCATCATGGCCGACCCCTCGCTCATGACCGAGTGGGAAACCGCCTGGGCCGGCGCCGGCCAGCCCGTCGGCATGGACCACACGCCGGGTCCGCAGACCACCGTCATGCAGAACGCCGTTATTGCGGCGGCCATCGCCAACAGCGGCGTCGTCATGGACCCGTTCTTCGTTGCCCAGGTGCTCGCCCCAGACGGAACCGTGGTCAAGACCACGCAGTCCCGCTCACTGGGCCAGGCCGTCAGCGCCACCACGGCCGAACAGGTCAAACAGGCCATGCTCGACGTCGTTCAATCCGGCACCGGCACCGATGCCCAGATTCCGGGCGTCAAGGTTGCCGGCAAGACCGGCTCTGCCGAGACCGTCGGTACCAACGTCAACTCGATGTTCGTCGGTTTTGCGCCTTACGATTCACCCACGGTCGCCATCTCGGTAGCCTTGGAGGATTACGACAAGCACGACGTCAAGGCGGCAAAGATCGCCGGCATCGTCCTGACCGCGGCGCTTGCCGCCCAGGGAGCGTGATGCCCGTGATTGATGCGCAAGCATGGGGCGTGCCGCGGCCGATAACGCTAGCGGCAATGCGCCACACGGCCCCAGCGGCCTCAAATTTGGTACTACACACATCGTTGAGCGAATAGTCATGTTAGGAGCAGGAATGGAACAGAGGGTCCTCGGGGGAAGATACCTCCTCAAGGATAAGGTAGGAACAGGCGGCATGGCGACCGTCTACCGTGCACAGGACCAGGTCCTCGACCGCACGGTAGCTATCAAAATCATGCTGCCGCAATATGCCGGCGACGCCACCTTTGCCGCACGCTTTAAGCAGGAGGCCCAGGCAGCCGCCGGCCTCTCCTCCCCCTATATCGTCGGCGTCTACGATTGGGGCAAGGACGGCGACACCTATTACATCGTCATGGAATACCTGCGCGGCACCGACCTTAAGAGCGGCATCAAGAGCCACGGCGCCCTTGATCCCAAAAAGGTCGCTCAGATCGGCTCGCAGATCAGCTCCGCACTTTCGGTCGCCCACAAGCACGAGATCATCCACCGCGATATTAAGCCGCAGAACATCATGGTGCTGCCCGACGGCAACATCAAGGTCATGGACTTTGGCATCGCGCGCGCCAAGAACAGCCACCTTACGCAGGACAACAACGTTTTGGGCACCGCCCACTACGTAAGCCCCGAGCAGACCCGCGGGCAGGATCTAGGCCCCACCTCGGACATTTACTCGCTGGGCGTCGTGATGTACGAGTGCGCCACCGGCCGCGTGCCTTTCGACGGCGACGATGCCATCTCGGTCGCACTCAAGCAGGTCAACGAGCTGCCCGTGCCGCCGAGCCAGATCAACTCCGGTGTCGATGCCGATCTTGAGCGCATTATCCTCAAGTGCATGGAAAAAGATCCGGCTAACCGTTTCCAGACGGCCGACGAGCTGCGTCAGGTGCTCAACAGCTACCTGTCTGGTCGCGCCGTCAACGTGCCGGAGCCTACGCGCGTTATCGGCGCCGTTGGCGACCTGGGTGCCACCAAGACCCGAGAGCTATCCGACCAGACGCGCGCCATGGTACGCCCCGTCTCGGGCGTGAGCGGACAAAATAACGCTCGCAGCTCCGTCTCGGGTTCAACCGGCTCTTACGCCACCGAGCAGCCCAAATCCAACAAGAACAAGATCATCGCCGCCGTAGTTGCTGCGGTAGCCGTAATCGGCGTCATCGTGGCCTTTGCCACCGGACTCTTTGGCGGCGAGCAGGTCCCGGTTCCCGATGTGTTGGGTAAGGACCAGGAGACCGCCGTCGAACTGATTAAGGATGCCGGCCTTGACGTCGGAACCATTGACCAGAGCTACAACGACGACGTCGACGAGGGAAAGGTTGTCGAGCAGACTCCTAACGGTCACACCAAGAAGCCCAAGGGCACCAAGGTGAATCTGGTAATCTCCAAGGGTCCCAAGCCCTCCGAGAAGGTTGATGTCCCGCAGCTCGTTGGTCTGACCAAGGACCAGGCAGAGGCGGCGCTGGCAAGCGTTGGCCTTAAGGGCAATGCCACCGAGGAAGCCAACGAGGCCGAAAAGGGCGAAGTCTTTGAACAGGGCACCGATGCGGGCAAGGAAGTCGAGAAGGGCACGACCATTTCGTACAAAGTCTCGAGTGGACCCGACACCACCTCCGTTCCCGATCTGACCGACATGACCGAGGCTCAGGCACGCAACGCCCTCGACATGGCCGGCTTCGGCGTCGATGTGACCTACCAGGAGAACGATTCCGTCACCGAGGGCACCGTCATTAGCTGGAACCCCAGCGGTAAGCAAAAGCCCGGCGCCACGATTACCGTCGTCATCGCCAAGAAGTCCGGCAAGGCAAACGTTCCGGGCAACCTGTACGGCAAGAGTATCTCCTCCGCCGTCACCGCGCTCAACAACGCCGGATTCTACAACATCGCATTCTGCGATCAGAACGGCAACCCCGTGAGTGGTAACGAAAACGCCACCGTGACGGGCGTCTCCCCCACTGGCAAGCAGTCCACCGACAGCACGATCACGCTGACGGTTTCGATTTCTGGCTCTGGCACCGATTCAGGCGACGATTCCGGCACGACCAACTAGTCATCGAGACATTGCCCACAGCGGCTGATGCCGCAAACATATTCGCTCACAGGCGCCCGCTTGCTCCCCCGCAAGCGGGCGCTTTCTTTATCCGAAGCAGCGAAAACTACGGCATGCCTTTAAACCAGAAGAGCCCGGTACCGCAGTGGTACCGGGCTCGATATTGCTCTGGTGCCCCCAGGCGGATTCGAAAACTCCCCCGCGGGGAAATCGGTGACGCGGGTGTCGACGGCCCGAATCCGGCCCTTAGACCAGAAGAGCCCGGCACCGTGGTGGTACCGGGCTCGATATTGCTCTGGTGCCCCCGGGCGGATTCGAACCGTCGACACCCGCTTTAGGAGAGCGGTGCTCTATCCCCTGAGCTACGGAGGCATGTTGTACTAGTGTAGCAGATTTGCGCCACTGCCATGCAGCGCATAGCCACTCTTCGAAGTTACGGTGGGACAGCCTTCCGGAAAGCGTGTCCCACTATCCAGACGAATTCTGGGACGGGCTTTCCGGATGGGGCCTCTCTAGGAAACTACGACCCGAAATTTGAGCTCGAAACGGGATATGGTTTCCCAAATGAGCCTGTTCCGGAAACTGCATCCCAGAATAGGCGCTCAAACTGGGATGATATTTCCCCAGCGAATCCCGCGAAGAGCTACAGGTAGTCATTGGGGACGTTCTTTAATGACTAGTCGTATGAGAACGTCGCAGGCGACTAGTTGCCTTTGTGGAAAAGGCCTTTGATAACGGAGGGGATGCTCTTGGCGCCCTTGGCCGTCACATCGATAAAGTCGGGCGAACGCACAAGCTTATCCTCGTCGACGTACTTGCGAACTGCACGAAGCGTCTCTTTGTCGTCGCGCGTCGAAAACGTAAAGTGGCCGTTATCCTTGGTAAAGATAGCAAAACGCGTGATCTTCTTAGTGCCGCGCAAAACCTCGGCGGCAATATAGTCGACCTCGTCCCACGGAATTTGAATAAAATCCTCGGGATTGCGCTCGTTGTAATACTCGAACGCCTTATTGCCCACCATCACGTTACCGTGGCTGGTAAGCCCCATCAGGCAGGTTGCCGGTGTTGTCAGATCGACCGTGCTGTTCTGAGATTGCGCCATGCGCGCCTCGCCCTCCAAATAAAACAATCGGACCGCATCCAGTGTACCCACCGGGTGCGGTCCGTTTCAATGGCTCAAAAGCCCTTGCCTAGCAACTCTCGGTCTTAAGCCGAAGCGCGCTTACATGAAGCCGCAAACGCGACCGATGATACCGACGGCGAAGAGAGCCAGGATGATGACGATCGGGCTGACCTTCTTCTTGAGCAGCTTGCAGACGAACAGCGTCAGGCACACGGCAGCAAGGCCGGGGATGAGCTGATCGAGGTTAGCTTGAAGCGTGGTGACCTTCACCTGATCAAGGGCGGTGGCACCGACGGAGTTGTACATCGTCAGCGCTTCCTTGATGCCCTCGGCACCGGAAGGCAGGTTAGCCCAGTCAATGAAGGCGCCGGCAGACTGCGTGACCTTGGAGACGACCGGGGTGAAGGAGATGGACACCCAGCGCTCGACCAGGGCGCCGATGATGAACATACCCAGGATGGAAGCACCCTCGGTGACCTTGCCCATCAGACCGCCGGAGAGGTCCTTGGCGATGGAGGAGCCGACCTTATAGCCAAACTCCTGCGTGTACCACAGGAAGGCGTAACGGATGATGTTCCACGCGAAGAAGAACAGCAGCGGACCGGCGATGCTGCCGGACAGGGCCAGGGAAGCGCCCAGAGCGCCCAGGATCGGGCGAAGGGTGAACCAGAAGGCGGGGTCGCCGACGCCGGCGAGCGGGCCCATCATACCGACCTTGACGCCCTGAATGGCGACGTCATCGATCGGTGCACCGTTGGCGCGCTCCTCCTCGAGAGCGAGGGTAACGCCAATGACGGGGGCGGAAACATAGGGATGGGTGTTATAGAACTCCAGGTGGCGCTTAAGCGCGGAAATCTGGTCGTCCTTGCTGGTGTAGAGCTTCTTGATCGCAGGGATCATTGCGAAGCACCAGCCGCCATTCTGCATACGCTCGTAGTTCCACGAGCCCTGAAGGAACTGATGACGGAAGCAAACCTTCTTGCGGTCAGCCTTGGTGAGCTGAATCTTGTTCTCTGCCATATGTATCACTCCCCTCCTACTCGTAATCGTTCAGAATGTCGCCGAGCGGGTCACCGGAGCCACCGCCCATGCCGCCACCCTGCTTGGCCAGATCCTTGAGGCCAAGGTAGATGAGGGCAAGGGAGATGCCAATGAGACCAAGAGCGATCAGCGTGAGCTGAGGGATGGCAGCAAGGACAAAGCCGAGGATGAAGAACGGCCAGGTCTCCTTGGTGGCCATCATGTTGATGACCATGGCGTAACCGACGGAAGCGACCATGCCGCCGCCGACAGCCATGCCGCCGGACAGCCAGTCGGGCATAGCGTTAAGCGCGTTGGTAACCGCCTCGGCCGGGATGATGCACAGAAGTACTGCCGGGATGGCGATACGAAGGCCCTGCATGAGGATGGCGGCGTACTGCCAGCGCTCGATGCCGGAGAAGTCGCCCTTCTCGGCGCAACCGTCCATGGCGTGAGCGATAGCGGTAGCCAGGGTACGGCAGATCATGGTCAGGAACAGACCAGCGACCGACAGCGGGACGGCGACGGCGATGGCGGCGGTAACGGCCTTGGCCGAATCGGTGGCGCCACCGTTGAGGGCGAGCACCATGATAATCGAAGAAGCGACCGAGGCCAGAGCGGCGTCAGGCGCGACGGCGGCACCGACGTTAGCCCAGCCAAGGGCCATCATCTGGAGCGAACCGCCCAGGAGGATGCCCTCCTGAAGGTGACCGGTTACGAGACCGATAAGCGTGCATGCCACGAGCGGCTGATGGAACTGGAACTCATCCAGAATGCCTTCCATACCGGCAAGCAACGCGACAATCGCAACAAGCAGAATAGTGATTGCAGACATGTATCGGACCCTCCTTTACTATGCTTGAGCGGCCAGTTCGGCCTTAGCTTTCTTCAACATGGCGTCGAGATCCTCGGAGGAATCCGAAGGAACCTTGCGGACCTCGAACTTGACGCCCTTGGCCTTGAGGGCCTCGAGAGTCTTGACGTCGTCATCGCCCATAGCGACGGCGTTGGTGACGACGACCTTGCCCTTGGAGTGAGCCATGGAACCGATGTTGACTTCCTTGATGTCGACGCCGGCCTCGATAGCCTTGAGCAGATCCTGCGGGTTCTCAAAGAGCAGCATGGCCTTGGTGTCACCAAAGCGCGTGTCCTTGACAACCTCGGCCATCTTCTTGATGGGCACGACGTTGGCATGGACTCCCGGAGGGGCAGCCTGCTCGATCATGGTCTTGCGGAGCTCGTCGTGAGCAACGCCGTCGGAAACCACAATGATGCGGTTGGGGTTGATCTGCTTGGTCCACGTGGTGGCCACCTGACCATGCAGCAGACGGGTGTCGATACGGACGTGGGCGATCTTGATGTGCCCATCGCCGATGACCGTTCCCGGAGGGATGGCGCCTGCAGGAGCAGCGGCGGCCGTGGCCGGCTTCTTCTCCTCGGGCTCCAGAGACTCGGGCTTGACGCGCACGCCAGCCTTAGCCTCAGTCACGAGATGTTTTGCGATCGCATGTGCAGTGTTCTTTGCGTCAAAGCGCTGCGAATATGCCTCGATGAGCATAGGCAGGTTGACACCGGTGACGATAGCCCAGGAATCGTGGCCCTCGATGAGACCGCTGATCTGGTTGAACGGCGTGCCGCCCCACAGATCAACGAGGAAGAGCACCTGCTCCTGGTCCTCGAAGGAAGCGATTGCTTCCTCGACCTTGGCACGGAAGTCGTCGGGGCCCATGCTCGGCTCGAGCGAGACCACGGCCACAGACGGCTGATCGCCAAAGACCATCGAGCCCGTCTGCTTGATTCCGGCTGCCAAGTCCCCGTGGCTAGCAAGAACAATACTTACCATCACATAACCTCCTCTTTGTCTACGTATTTCCTACACGACATGAAAGGAGTATACCTGTTCGTCCTGTAAAATTATAGAGAAAAATGCGAATGATTGGATAATTTGTTTAAACGTCTAGGTTTGTTACAAGTTGATTACGTTACTGCTTTTTGACGGATTACACGCCAAGGCGTCACTTATCAAGCCATTCATTTTACAGATACAAGCAGGCTGGTCATTAATATCGATTTTAGGCAAGCGCGAATGCGCTTGTACTGCAGTTATTTTGTTTAAACAGACATAACTTGACTATTAGCGTGACTTGTGCACTAGCGTAAGTAGTCATTGGGGACGTTCTTAAACGACTAGTCAAACAAGAACGTCCCCAACGACTAGGGGCTAGACGATGTGAAGGGGGTTGGCAGCGTCGACGGCATCGGGGGCGTCGGAGAGGCCGTCGGGAGCAGCATCTGCCGGGTCCTCGTCGGGGGTCTCAATCTGCTTGATCATGACCTCCTGGCCCTGCAGCAGGTATGTCTCGCCGCCACCGCAATGGGGGCAGATCTTGCCGTGCTCGACCGTCGCATAGTCGCGGCCGCACGCCTCGCAATGCGTCACGGCCTCGACAGGCTCCACGATAAGCTCCGCGCCCTCGGTGATAGGCTTTTTATCTGCCGCCCAGCGCCAAGCGTCGAGCAGCAAGTCGGGAACGACGCCCGAGACCTCGCCCAGCAGCAGCGTGACGCTCGAAACGCGACTCACGCCATTGGCGCGCGCCACGTTCTCGACATCGCGAATAATGTGATAGACGATTCCCAATTCATGCAAGGTAGAAACCTTTCAGCAACGGTTGATGCGATGTCAGCCAAACGTCAGCGAGCGGCGATCCAGGTGCACCAGGTTGCCCCGAAACAAGGCGTCCGCTGGGCTTTTGCCCGCGGCGCCGCAGTTGAGGGGCAAGATGGGGTATCTGGGCGCCGCGCAGCGTCGGCAGTGCCGCCGTTCGTTAGAACGGCGGAGCCTCATTACTTCTTCCCGAATTTGATCTTGATGGCACGCTTGAGCGCGTACTTGCCCAAGCTGGGGAGCTTTTGCTCGTATTTAACCATCGTGGAGCACTCGGGGCGGTCGCGATCCAGATGGATGGCGTCGAACGCGCACTTGGTAGTGCACAGACCGCAGCCGATACACTTGTTGGGGTCGACGATCGAGGCACCGCAACCCAGGCAGCGGGCGGTCTCGGCGCGTACCTGCTCCTCGGTAAAGGTCTCGACGTACTCGCTAAAGGGCGCGGCCTTCTCGCGCTCGCGGTCGACATGTGCCACCTCGCGGGTCGCGTTGTCATAGCTCTCGATCACGACATCGTCGCGGTCGAGCGCGATGTAGCGGCGCTGGTTGCGGCCGATGGTGAGCGTGGAGCCCGGTTGCACAAAGCGGTGGATGGACACGGCGGCCTCGTGACCGGCAGCGATGGCGTTGATGGCAAAGCTCGGACCGGTGTAGACGTCGCCGCCCACAAAGATGTCGGGCTCGGCGGTCTGGTAGGTCTGAGGATCGGCAAGGGCACCCTGGCCGCGGCCAAGCTCCACCTTGGAGCCAGCCAGCAGGTCGCCCCACACGATGGACTGACCGATCGACATGACCACGCGGTCGGCGTCGACACGACGCAGGTCGTTCTCGTCGTACTCGGGCGCAAAACGGCCCTCGTCGTCAAAGACACGCGTGCAGCGCTTGAAGGTGATACCGCACACACGACCGGCCTCGTCCAGATGGACCTCCTTGGGGCCCCAGCCGCAGCTGATGTGGGCGCCGTCCTCAACGGCCTCGCGACGCTCCTCCTCGCTGGCGGGCATCTGGGCCTCGCTCTCCAGGCAGAATATCTCAACGTGCTCGGAACCCAGACGGCAGGCGTTGCGCGCGACGTCGATAGCCACGTTGCCGCCGCCCACCACGATGGTGCGGCCGGACAGCGCGTCGATCTTGCCACTGTTGACCTTGCGCAAAAAGTCGACGGCCACGGTCACGTCCTCGGCATCCTCGCCCGGAATACCGGCGAGGCGGCCGCCCTGGCAGCCAATGGCAACATAAAAGGCCTTAAAGCCCTGCTCGCGCAGCTCGTCGAGCGTCACATCGCGACCGACCTCCACGCCATAGCGGAACTCGGCGCCCATCAGGCGAATGACCTCGACCTCGGCCTCGATAACATCCTTCTGCAGCTTAAAGCTGGGAATGCCATAGGTGAGCATGCCGCCCGGGCGCTCATTCTTCTCGAACACGACGGGCTTGTAGCCCTTCTCGGCCAGGTAGAAAGCGCAGGACAGGCCGGCCGGACCGGCACCGATGATGGCGATCTTCTGGTCGAAGCCGCCGGCGCGCGTCGGGGTCACCACAGGTGGGACATAGCGGGTCGCGGCATCCAGATCGCGCTGGGCGATAAACTTCTTGACCTCGTCGATGGCCACGGCCTCATCCACGCGACCGCGGGTGCAGGCATCCTCGCAGCGGCGATTGCACACACGGCCGCAGATAGCGGGCAGCGGGTTCTCGCGCTTGATGAGCGCTAGCGCCTCGTCATAGCGGCCCTGCGCCGCGAGCTTCAGATAGCCCTGAACGGCAATGTGCGCGGGGCAGGCCGTCTTGCAGGGCGCGGTGCCGGAATCGTGTGTCTCGATGCGGTTGTCGTTGCGGTAGTTGGGCGACCACTTGGTGTGGTCCCACTTGGTGGCATCGGGCAGCTCCTGGCGCGGATACTCGGGCACCTGTCCGCCGGCCTTTTTGCTGCAGAGCTTCTGGCCGAGCTTGACGGCACCAGCCGGGCACACCTCAACGCAGCGACCGCAGGCTACGCACTTGTCCTTCTCGACCTTGGCGACATAGGCCGAGCGCGACAGGTTGGGCGTGTTGAACAGCTGCGAGGTGCGCAGGGCGTAGCACACGTTGACGTTGCAGTTGCAGATGGCGAAGATCTTGTTCTCGCCGTCGATATTGGTGATCTGGTGCACAAAGCCGTTGTCCTCGGCCTGGCGCAAGATGTCATAGACCTCCTCACGCGTCACATAATGGCCGCGGTCGGTCTCAACCACATAGTCGGCCATATCGCCCACGGCAATGCACCAGTCGGCGGGGTCGTCGGCACAGCCCTCGCCCATCACACGACGGCTCGCGCGGCAGCTGCAGGTGCTGGCGGCATATTTGCCCTCGTATTTGTCGAGCCAATGCTCGATATGCTCGATCGGCACCGAGGTGCTCGAAGCATCGATAGCCTTCTCGACCGGAATGACGTGCATGCCGATGCCGGCGCCTCCGGGCGGCACCATCGGCGTGGCTTTGGACAGCGGCCCCTTGGACGCCTGCTCAAAGAACTTGGCATAGACCGGATGCTCCTCGAGCTGGCCCACGCGCATGTTGAGGAACTCGGCGGAACCCGGTACCAGCATGGGCAGCACCCACTGCTTGGCGCGCTCGGGATTTTCCCAGTTGTACTCGAGCAGACCCGTGTAGCTCATGTCGTCGAGCATCTTCTCGATCTGGGCCTCGGGCATGCCGGTGAGCTTGACCATCTCGGGCAGCGTATAGGGACGGCGCATCTTCATCTTGCAGAGCACTTCGGCCTGCTCGTCGGTTGCGGCCTCGGCAAACGACCAGTACTCGTAGCCCAGCAGCACGTCGCGATGCAGCAGACGGTTGGTGCAATGCTCGCACAGCTTGACAATGGCCTCGCGCGGATGCTCCGGCAGCGGCGGCACAAACTCCGAACCGATGTCGGGCTCGGTGTAGCTAATTCCCGGTCCGTTGAGAATCATGGTTGTCCCTTCTCTTGCCGCAGCCCGACGAGGCCGCAGCGCCCCTCTTTTTTGCAGGCCGGGCATGCCCCCATGCCGTTCACCCGCCATTGTTGACATTATGTCAAAAATAGTATTGACGAACCGTCAACAATATTCAAGACTATTAGGCGAACGGTCGGGCCCAAACGGATGAAAGGCGGCAAGCGCATGAGCGATAACGCAGCGAACACCCCTGTGGCCGACACCGTCCCCACGCCCGACAGCGCGGCAAAGCGCCTGACAGGTGACGAGCGCCGTCGCGAGATTCTCGCCGCCGTGCGCGCCGTGAGCTCCGAGCTGGGCGTGTCCCATCTATCCGTCTCGGCCGTGACCAAGCGAGCCGGCTGCACGCGCTCGCTGTTCTACCACTACTTCGTCGACATGGACGCCGCCGTCACCGCCGTCATGGACGAGGCAATCGACGGTTTTATCTCCGAGCTCGAGCAGTGGAATGCCAGCCGCATCGTCGGTGATATCGAGGGCGCACTCGACACCGTCGCCCCGCTCTTTAAGCGCCTGGTTGTGAGCGGCCACGAGCTGCCGAGCACGCTCACCTCGAGCAGCGGCGCGCTCTACGGCGGCTTTCTGCACAACGTGGTCCAGCGCGTGGCGCAATACATCTGCGACACCACCGTGGTGGACTTTGTCGCCCATCATGACCTGCGCATCGACCATGTCTACGAGACGTTTTACACCCTCATCATGGGGCTGTTGATGTACATCCGCACGCACCCCGATGTGCCCGACGAGACGGTTAAGGAGATTATCGCCTCGACACTCCACATCGAGGGCTACACCGCCAAGTATTCCGAGCGCAAGCCCAGGAACTAATGACATTTGGCCAAACTGCCCGCGACGGAAGAGGGGCCGCGGGCGTATGAAAGGAGAGCAGCATGCTGTTCGATGTTTGGGGTAGCGATACCCTTATCCACTGGGCCGGCTGGGCGATGGTCTTTATCGGCTTGATCGTACTCAACGAGGTCGGCCGCCGTACCAAGCTCGGCGCGGCCATCATCTTTGGCGTGGCTCCGCTGGCCATGACCATCTACTGCATCGCCATCGCCGTCGGCGTTTCGCAGGGTGCCGAGTGGGCGCTCACCAACCCCACCCATGTATACCAGAACAGCTGGTTCCATTACGCCAAGGTATACGCGGCGCTGGCCGGCTGCTGGGGCTTCATTGCCATTAAGTACCAGTGGGGCAAGATCGGCAAGGCGCATTGGTTCCGCGCATGGCCGTTTGTGATCGTCGCCATCAACATCTTGATCGCCGTCGTGTCCGACTTTGAGAGCGCCTATCACTTCTTTGTCCTGGGCGAGTCCACCTGGGTCACCTCCGAAGGTGCTACGCAGCTGGCCGGCTGGAACAACGTGTTCAACGGCATCGCCGGTATCATCAACATCTTCTGCATGACCGGTTGGTGGAGCGTCTACGCCTCCGAGGACAAGACCGACATGCTGTGGCCCGACATGACCTGGGTCTACATCATCGCCTACGATATCTGGAACTTCTGCTACACCTACAACTGCCTGCCCACCCACTCCTGGTTCTGCGGCTTTGCGCTGCTGCTGGCGCCCACCGTCGCCGCCTTTATCTGGAACAAGGGCGGCTGGATCCAGAACCGCGCCTTTACGCTGGCCATTTGGTGCATGTTTGCCCAGGCGTTCCCCTACTTCCAGGAGGAGTCCATCTTTGTGACGCACTCCACGCTCGACCCCGGCGCCGCCACCGCGGTCTCGATCGTCGCACTGGTCGCCAACATCGCCGCGATCATCTACGTCGCCTACCGTGCCAAGAAGCTCGGCCGCAACCCCTACAAGCAGGATGTCTTTGAGGGCACCAGCGATTGGGAGAAGGCCACTGCCCGTCGCGCCAAGGTTGATTACGCGCACGCCGAGTAACGCGCCTGACGCAAACATCGCTTGAGCACGAAGCGGCATAGCCGGCTCCGCGCAACTCAACGCACTGCAGAGTCCCCGAAACGTGATTCGTTCGCGTTCCGGGGGCCTTTTGCTGCCGCGAGGATGCGGCTGAACGATACGCTCGGGTTAAATCGGATCTTATATTTCGCATGCGCTTTATATGGCTCCATTTTTGGGTACAGTGTTGAGCCGATATTGCATTGGGGGATATATGAGCGATGAGACACGTGGCCGCGAGGATGCGGCCCAGGATGCGGAAGCATGTGCCGAGGCCCTGGAGAGCCTTGACCGGATTGCGCTAGACGAGCTCTCGTTGAGCGATTTGGCCGTCGACGCGCAGGACGAGGTGCGCGAAGGCACTGAGGACGAAGGCAGCGACGCCAAAGACGCTTCTGACGAGGCCGAAGCCGAAGAGGACGATAGCAAGGACGACGTCCAGTCGGAATCCGCCTCGGGAGAAGAGACCGCCCTGCTTGGCAGCTTGCCTGCCGATGACTCGCTCACCCGCGAGCTTCCTGGCCTGGGTTCTGCGCCGGCCGTCGACGAGACCATCGCCATGGGCGATATTCCCCTGCCGTCCGTTCCCTCGGCACGCGAAGCCGAGGCTCGCCATCACAAGATGTCGCCCAAGCGACGCAATTTGATGGTTGCCGGCGTCGTTGCCGCCGCGCTCGTTGCCGGCGGCGCGGGCTATGCCGCTTGGAACGGATACCAACAAGAACAGGCTGCCGTCGCTGCCGTCAACGCCCACACCATGATGTCGGTGCAGATTGGCGTACATGCCGCAGGGCTCGACTGTTCCACCGGCTCCAAGATTCCCGTGCAGGTGAGCGGGCAAGACTCTGACGGCTCCTCCGTGAGCGAGACGCTCTATGTTGATGAGCACGGTCGCGGTATTAAGCTGCTGCCTGGCGACTATACGCTCTCCATCGCTGGGTCCCCCATCGCAGCCGACGGTACCATTTACACCGTGCCAACCACCAAGACGCAGGTTAGCGTAAAGAGCGACGGGCAGGACCTGAGCGCTCAGGCATCCTTTAAGCTTAAGGTACCTTCGGCAGACACGGTGACCGACGACCAGATCGATGCCGCGGCCAAGTACGCCGAGGAGGGCGGCGCGAGCTCTGCCGCGGTCGCAAAGGTGCTCCAGCAGGCGGCAACCGCGCGCCGTGACGCCGCCGTCAATGCCATGAGTTCCCGCGAGGCGCAGGCGGCCCGCGACGCCGATGCCCGGCATAAGGCAACGAACCTGTATCAGCTCGATATTCCCGTTGAGTGGTACGGCAAAGTCGCGACTTGGCAAAACGGCAATACGCTGTGCATCTATCTTGCCAGCGACAGCAATACGCCGATCGTGACGCTTGTCGCAGTGCGCGACGGCGAGAGCTTTACGCCCGATAAGGGCGATACGGTTTTAGGTGCGGCAAGCCTTGGCAACGGCTACACGGTCTACGCCAGCGGCCCCGTCTATCCGTATGTGGTGCCCCAGACCATCAACGGGCGCACACAAGACCCCGTGTCGACCTACCCCATGGACACGGCCATCGATCTTGTCGAGCTTACAACCGGCAACCGCTATACCTATAGCCAGATCAAGAACGTACTGGTCGGCAAAGACGGCAAGGCCGACGCTGCCACCAAACTCGAGACCGACTACCTCGCCCAGATTCTGATGCCAAGCATCAAGGCCCAAGACTAGCCGGCCGCAGCGAGGGTAGCTAATTTGGGACGGGGCTTTTTTAGCTGCCCCGACCGTTAATCGACTAAACCAGCACATTACCAGCCGGGGCAGCTAAAAAAGCCCCGTCCCAAATTAGCTACCCTGCAGGAGTTAGCGCCACGAATCGGCTTCGAACATCGGCTCGCGCTCGGGGCGGCGATCGCTGTAGGGATCGTAGCCGTCGTCGTCCTCGTTCTCGGCACGGATGTAGGGGTCGCGCGGCTTGGGTGCCGGCTTAGGCGCAGGCTTGGGTGCGGCGGGCGCTGACTCAGGCGCCGGTGCGTTCGTCTCGTTCTCGTCTTTCATCTGCATAGCTCCTTGCCATGTACTCATGTTCAACACCATCGATTGTCGCACGAAAAAGGGCGGCGGACCCAATTGGATCCGCCGCCCTTGGCGTTTGGCTCAAAAGGTAGATTTTAAGGCATGGCCCAACAATCTACTCGGCGTCGGGCACCTCGTAGGTGGCAGACGGCGTGTTATCGCACACGACGGTAAAGGCACCGTCCTTGTCGGCATCGACCGTCACCTGATCGCCCTCGCGCACCGTGCCGTCGATGATGGCGGCGGCGATGGCGTCCACGACCTCGCGCTGGACCAGGCGCTTGAGCGGACGGGCACCGAACACGGGGTCCAGGCCGCCCACGGCGAGCATCTGCTTGGCCGCCGGGGTGATGGCAAGCGTCATGCGCTCCTTGGCCAGACGTGCGCGGACGTCGGCAAGCTGAATGTCGACGATCTTCTCGATCTGCGCCATGCCAAGCGGATGGAACACCACGATATCGTCGATACGGTTGAGGAACTCGGGGCGGAAGGTCTGAGCCATGGCGGCGTCGACCTGATGGCGCATCTCCTCCTCGTCCTTACCGGACAGATCGGCGATGGCCTTGGAGCCCACGTTAGACGTCATGATGATAATCGTGTTCTTGAAGGACACCTGGCGACCCTGGCCATCGGTCAGGCGGCCGTCGTCGAGCACCTGCAGCAGCACGTTAAAGACATCCGGATGGGCCTTCTCCATCTCGTCGAGCAAGATTACGGAGTACGGGCGACGGCGCACGGCCTCGGTGAGCTGTCCACCCTCGTCGTAGCCCACGTATCCCGGGGGCGCACCGATCAGACGCTGAACGCTGAACTTCTCCATGTACTCGGACATGTCGATACGCACGAGCGCGCGCTCGTCATCGAACAGGCACTCGGCCAGCGCCTTGGCGAGTTCGGTCTTGCCCACACCGGTGGGGCCCAGGAAGAAGAAGCTGCCGATGGGCTTGTCCGGATCGGAGAGGCCCGCACGGCTACGGCGCACGGCCGCGGCGACGGCGGAGACGGCCTCATCCTGGCCGATGACGCGCTTATGCAGCTCGCCTTCCAAGCCCTTCAGCTTGTCGAGCTCACCCTGCATCATCTTGGAGACGGGCACACCGGTCCAGGCGCTCACGACCTCGGCGATCTCGTCGGAGGTCACCTGCTCGTTGAGGCCTTCACCGTCCTGCTGCTTTTGTGCCTCGAGCGCGGCCTCGGAATCCTGAATCTGCTGCTGCAGACCCGGAATCACGGAGTAACGCAGCTCGGACGCACGGCCCAAGTCTCCGATGCGCGTTGCACGTTCCTCTTCGCTCTTGGCCTCATCGAGCTGGCCCTTGAGCTCCTGCACATGGTCGATGGCGTTCTTTTGGTTGAGCCAACCGGCCTTTTGCACGTTGAGCTTTTCCTGGACCTCGGCGATTTCCTGGCGCAGGGTCTCCAGACGCTCCTTGGAGGCGTCGTCGGTCTCCTTCATGAGCGCCTGTTCCTCGATCTGCAGCTGGGTGAGCTGACGCGTGGTGGCGTCGATCTCGACCGGCATGCTGTCGAGCTCCATGCGCAGACGGCTTGCGGCCTCGTCGACCAGGTCGATGGCCTTGTCGGGCAGAAAGCGGTCGGCGATGTAGCGATCGGAGAGATCGGCGGCGGCCACGAGCGCGCTATCGGTGATGTGCACGCCGTGGAAGATCTCGTACTTCTCCTTGAGGCCACGCAGAATCGAGATGGTGTCCTCGACGGTAGGCTCGCTCACCATAACGGTCTGGAAACGACGGGCGAGCGCCGCGTCCTTCTCGATGTACTTGCGGTATTCGTCGAGCGTGGTCGCACCGATCGCGTGCAGGTCGCCGCGGGCGAGCGCAGGCTTGAGGATGTTGCCGGCGTCCATGGAGCCCTCGGTGGCACCCGCGCCCACAATGGTGTGGAGCTCATCGATGAACAGGATGACCTTGCCTTCGGACTTTTGCACTTCCTTGAGCACGGCCTTCAAGCGGTCCTCGAACTCGCCGCGGTACTTGGCACCGGCGACCAGCGCGCTCATGTCGAGCTCGATGAGGTCGCGGTCGCGCAGCGTGCTCGGCACGTCGCCGGCCACGATACGCTGGGCGATGCCCTCGACGATGGCCGTTTTACCGACACCCGGCTCACCGATGAGCACAGGGTTGTTCTTGGTGCGACGGGACAGGACCTGGATAGTACGACGGATCTCGTCGGTACGGCCGATAACCGGATCGAGCTTGCCGGCACGGGCCAGGTCGCAGATGTTGCGGCCGTACTGCTCCAGTGCCTCAAACTGGGTCTTGTCCTCGGCGGACGTCACGCGGTCATCGCCACGCAACTCCTCGTAGACCTGCTCGATACGCTCCTTGGTAACGCCGGCGTCGCGCAGCACGCGGCCCGCCTCACCTTTGTCCTCGGCAAGCGCCATCAGCAGATGCTCGGTCACTACAAAGCTGTCGCCCATCTTGGTGGCCTTTTTCTCGGCCTTCTCGATGACGCGGACGAGCTCGTTGGACAGGCCCATCTGCTGGCCCTCGCCCGAAACCTTGGGTGCGCGGTCGATGGCATCTTGCGTGGAGTGTGCAAGCTGGGCTGGGTCGGCGCCGATGCGCTCGATAATCACGGAGATATTGCGCTCGCCGGCACCGAGCAGGGCGGACAGCAGGTGAATCGGCTCCACCGCGCCGGCCTGTGCGTCGGCAGCCGTGCTCATGGCGGTCTGCAACGCCTCGCGCGACGTCATTGCTAGCTTATCGATTCTCATAGAATCACCTCTCTTGGGGCGGCCGCCCTACGGGGCGGCTTCACGTTGTCCGAGAAGTATTGTTGCCAGCTTTGTACGATCTTATACACAAATCTAAGTCTCTATATATAAGATTTTCTGAGTGATTGATGGATAGGGAGCGGGCACGCTCACCCGCTGCGGTCTCGTCCCCTTACTATCTCAATCTGTAACATCTAGCGGCTGTTTATGGCTCCAGATGTTACAAATCAAGATGAAATGGCCAGCGTCACCCGTTTGTCTCAATCTGTAACATCTACTCGGCAAATAGAGCTCTATCTGTTACAAATCGAGACGAACAGAAGACACCTGAATCGAAAATCTAAATCTGTAACACCAGGCCCACTTTTAGCAGCCAAGATGTTACAGGTCGAGACAAACCGAGAACCGCCACAAAGGTGCCTGTCCCCTTTGTGGCGGTTCTCGACAAAAAAGAAGCCGCCCCATTAACAGAGGCGGCATCAAGCAAGTCTATTTATTAGCGTCCCTCAAGACCCAACGAGAACGTCGCGGTAGCCCCTGCCACACCTTTCCCTCGGGCGACCCTCGCGAAGCGCGTGAGCGGGCGGGAAAGGATAAGCCCCGGGCGGACAATTAAGTGCGTTACTCGGCAGCGGCCTTGAACTTGTTGTAGTTGATCAGGCAGCCGGCCTTGACGATGGCACGCTCCTCTGCCGTCATATCGGCAATATAGAGCTCAATCTGCTCGACCGTGCCGTCGGCGCGCACTACGTACGCGGCGATGTTCTGCAGATCGCCGTCGAGCGCAGCGCGGATACCCGGCACAAAGACGTAGTCGCCCACCTCAAAGTTGGGCTCGGCCTCCATCTGGAAAGGCACCATGCCCCAGTTCATCACATTGGAACGATAGCGCTTGGTGGCGTACTCGTGGACGATGTTGGCCAGACCGCCAATCACGCGCTGGCAGCTCGCAGCCTGCTCGCGGGCAGAACCGTCACCGGGCTTCTTGGCATAGAGCATGGAGCCGTACTCGGTCGCCTTGGCATCGGCCACGACGCCGGCGCCGGCCAGCGCCTCAAACACGCCGGCAAGCTCGGCATCGAGTGCCGCCAGATCGCCCGCCGCCTCGCCGGCAACGCGGCGCTTCTCCACGGCGTCGACCTCCTTGGAACGACCCACGTAGGCCGGATCGCGGCGGCTGAGCGTAAACTCTGCCAGGCCCAGCGGGTTGGAGCGGAAGGAGCTCGTCTCGCCCGAGGGAATGAGCTCGTCGGTCGTGGTGACCGGGTCCATGATCTTGGAGCACACCTTGAGCAGGATATCGTCGCCGAGAGGCTCCATCGCGGGCCACGGCTTGATGTTGGGGCCTTCGACCAGCTCATCGGCAGGCTCGGCCTTGCCAAAGCCCCAGTACACGCGCTTTTTGTACGGCGCGTCGTCAAAGGTGTACTCGCAGGCCTCGTCCCAAGTCTCCTCGGGCAGGTCGGTCGCCGGCGTCAGGACGCCGCCGTTGGCAGCCGTCGCCGCAATGGAGCGAGCGTCCATTAGGGCCACGGCGCTCAGCTGACCATTGCCCGGCTTGGAACCCTCGCGGTTGGGGAAGTTGCGCGTGGTGTGGCGGATGGACAGGCCGTTGTTGGCAGGCGTGTCGCCGGCGCCAAAGCACGGACCGCAGAACGCCGTGCGCACGATCGCGCCGGCCTCCATAAGGTCGTAGATATAGCCACGGCGCGTAAGTTCGAGTGCCACGGGCTGGCTCGTGGGATAGACCGATAGCGAGAACTCGCCGCAGCCGGTGTTGGCGCCCTTGAGCACGCGGGCAGCTTGGACCACGGAGTCGTAGTTGCCGCCCGAGCAGCCGGCGATAACGCCCTGTTGCACGTGAAGCTTGCCGTCGACGATCTTGTCGAGCAGGCTAAAGTGCGTCTTGCCCTCGCCGATCTTGGCGGCCTCGAGCTCCACCTCATGCAGGATGTCCTCGAGGTTCTCGTTGAGCTCCTCGATCTCAAAGCCGTTGGAAGGATGGAATGGCAGCGCGATCATGGGCTTGATGCTCGACAGATCGACCTCGACGCAACCGTCGTAGTAGGCGACATCGGCGGGCTTGAGCTCGCGGTAGTCGTCGCCGCGACCGTGCATGGCCAAAAACGCGTGCGTGTCCTCATCGGTGGCCCAGATGCTCGACAGGCAGGTGGTCTCGGTGGTCATGACGTCGACGCCGTTGCGGTAATCGGTCGTCATGCTCGCGATGCCGGGGCCCACAAACTCCATGACCTTGTTCTTGACATAGCCCTTGGCAAAGACGGCACGGATGATGGCGAGCGCCACGTCGTGCGGGCCGACGCCGGGACGCGGGGCGCCCGTGAGGTAGATAGCGACGACGCCGGGATAGGCAACGTCGTAGGTGTCGCGCAGCAGCTGCTTTGCCAGCTCGCCGCCGCCCTCGCCCACGGCCATGGTGCCCAGGGCGCCATAGCGGGTGTGCGAGTCGGAGCCCAGGATCATCTTGCCGCAACCGGCGAAGTTCTCGCGCATAAAGGAGTGGATGACGGCGATGTGCGGCGGGACGAAGATGCCGCCGTACTTCTTAGCCGCGGAAAGGCCAAAGACGTGGTCGTCCTCGTTGATGGTGCCGCCCACGGCGCACAGCGAGTTATGGCAGTTGGTGAGCACGTAGGGCAGCGGGAACTGCTCCATGCCCGAGGCGCGCGCCGTCTGGATGATGCCGACGAAGGTGATGTCGTGGCTCGCCATGGCATCGAAGCGAATCTTGAGCGCCTCGGGGTCGCCGGACGTATTGTGTGCCTGGAGGATCGAATACGCGATGGTGCCGCGCTTGGCATCCTCGGGCGTCTGCGTAATACCGCGCTCGGCAGCCTCGGCCGTAGGCACAACCTCGCTGCCGCCGCGCAGGTAGATGCCGTCCTCGTACAGCTTGACCATACTGTCTCCCACTCTGCCCAAAAGATTTGGGCGCATAGCATGCATTCGTTCAATATCGTGCCATAGAACGGTTGCGAGTGGGTTACGAATCTGCACGTTCACTTTATCTCGGTAAAGTACAGGACGAGCCCGATGTGGGTCAGCAGAATTGGTGCAAGAGCGTCCCTTTCGACTAGTCATTTAAGAACGTCCCCAATGACTACCCATAACAACACCGATGTTTTGGCAACGACAGCGAGCGGGCCCCAATGACTACCAACGACTACCGCATCCGGAGCAAGGCAACGCCGCAGGTAGAGGACGGACAGCGAGCGGGCCGCATTTCCAAAGTGAGGAACGTCCCCAAGTGCCGCATCCGGACCATGGCAACGCCGCAGGTAGAGGACGGACAGCGAGCGACGTCCAGAGCGAACAAGTTGGCATGAAAAAGGCAAGGCATAGACCTTCTGGTCATGCCTTGCCTTTTGAATGACAAATTGTCGCCCTGGGCGGCGCGCAGCGTCGGCCGGTCCGCCGTTCGTTAGAACGGCGGAACCTAGAGATCCCCGCCGGCTCCCAGTAGCTTGCGCATGACCTGTTCGGGATTAACCGAGCCATCGCGCGGGGCCAGGGAGGTGATCTTCTTCTGCATCTTGTACTCGTGCAGCTCGTCCTCGAGCTGGCGCATGCGGGCGCGGAGCTTTTCGTTCTCGCGCTCGCGCTCCTCGGCACGCTCCTTCATATCGAGGATGCGCACCACGCCGGCAAGGTTGATGCCC
Source organism: Collinsella sp. LCP19S3_H3 (assembly GCF_052119145.1). Taxonomy (NCBI): domain Bacteria; kingdom Bacillati; phylum Actinomycetota; class Coriobacteriia; order Coriobacteriales; family Coriobacteriaceae; genus Collinsella; species Collinsella sp. LCP19S3_H3. Next base: position 125,901 of record NZ_JBQKFW010000001.1, on the reverse strand, counting down.
TCGTCGGTCAGCTGGTTGATGAGCTCCAGGCGCTCGATATCGGCACGCGAATACAGGCGCGTGTTGCCGCCCGAGCGCTGGGGGTTCACCAGACCCTTGGACTCGTAGACGCGCAGAGTCTGCGGATGCATGCCGGTCAGCTCGGCCGCCACGCTGATCATGTACAGCGGTTTGTTCCTATTGTCCTCGTCCATGCTACCTGACCCCTTTCCGTCTCGTTATCGTCCATCATAAGCCCGCGGGCGTGGGCGTGCACCGCGACCGCCCTAGAACGTCGCCTTGTAACGGTTGACCTTCTCGCGGTAGTCGCGCGTGTCGGCCTCGCGCAGCTTGGTCATGGCATCGCGCTCGTCATCGGATAGGTTCGTGGGAACCTGTACCTTGATCTCGACGAGCAGCGCGCCCGTACGGCCACGGTGCTTAACGTCGGGCGCCCCCATCTCCTTAAAGCGAAACTTCTTGCCCGTCTGGGTACCCGCAGGCACTTTCAAACGGACCGTCGCACCGCCGGGCGTGGGCACGTCCACCGTGCAGCCGAGCGCCGCCTCGTAGACCGAGACCGGTACCTCCATGGTCACGTCGGCGCCTTTGCGCTTAAACAGCGGGTGCTCCTCCACATGCGTGGTCACGACCAGGTCGCCGCGCTCGCCGCCGGCGACGCCATACTCGCCGCGACGCTTGTAGCGTAGCTTGCCGCCGTCGACCGCGCCCGCGGGCACCGAGACCGTAATGGTCTGCTGCTCGCCTGTCGAGGGAATGCGATAGGTGACCTTGTGCGTCACGCCGCGAAACGCGTCCTCGGCCGTCACATCGACGGTCAGCGACAGGTCGCCGCCCTTGCGAGCGCGGCTGCGACCCGCGCCGGCACCGGCAGCGCCCGCAGCCCCGGCAAAGCCCGAGCCCCAATCGCTGCCCCAGGCGCCGTTGCCGCTAAAGATGCTGTCGAAGATGTCGCCCCAGCCGCTGGCACCCGCGCCGGCACCGTAGCCGCCGCCATACGCGCCGCCTGCGCCCGGCATGCCGCCAAACATGAGCATCTGGTCGTACTCTTTGCGCTTCTTCTCGTCCGAAAGCGTCTCGTAGGCCTCGCTGATCTCCTTGAACTTGGCCTCGTCGCCGCCGGCGTCAGGGTGATATTTTTGCGCGAGCTTGCGAAACGCGCTCTTGATCTCTTTGTCGGAGGCGCTCTTGGATACGCCCAGGATGTCATAGAAGGTTTTGCCTGCAGCCATCGTAGCTCCTCTCCTGTTTTATCCGTCGCCCAGCGGGCGGCGGTTCATGCTTTCATATGGCACTAGGCCAGAAAGGGCCCCGGGTGTTGCCCCGGGGCCCTTCTCAATTACTCCTCGGCGCTCTCGGCCGTATCGGCCGCAGCATCCTCGGGCGCCGCTTCGGGCTCCGGTGCGGGGCGCTTTTCGCCACCGTAGGTCACCGTCACCATCGCGGAACGCAGGATGCGGTCCGCCATGCGGTAGCCCTTCTGGTACACGTCGTTGACGGTCTCGTCGTACTGCGACGAGTCCTCGACGCGACCCACAGCCTGGTGCTCGAGCGGATCGAACGCCTCGCCCTTGGGGTCGATGGGCTCAACGCCCTCGTGCGCAAACACATCGAGTAGCTTGGCATGCACCGCGTCGACGCCGTCGACGAACTGCTTAAAGTCGTCGGCAAGCTCTTGGCTGCGGGCATGGTCGATCGCGCGCTCGATATCGTCGACCACCGGCAGCAGCGCAGTGACAAGCTTCTCGGTCGCGCGCTCACGCTCGGCGATACGCTCGCTGGCGGTGCGGCGACGGAAGTTCTCCCAGTCGGCCTGCAGACGGGCGGTGCGCTCGGTGGCGTCCTTCGCCTTGTCCTCGGCAGCCTTCTGAGCCTCTGTCGCAGCATCGAGCTCATTGCGCACGTCGGCAAGCTCCTTCTGGGCCTGCTCGAACTTGAGCTTAAAGTCGTTGTCGGCGGCTTCCTCACCGGCGCGGATAGCGGCTTCCACCATCTCGTCCTCGGTCATCGTCGCCTCCTTGTTGGAATCCTCTACCTGGTTCTCGACAGCCTCGGCGGCCTCGGCCTCGTTGGCCTCGGTATCGTCGACGGCCTCTACGGGAATCTTCACGTCCTTCTCCTCAGAGTCAACGGGGGCGGCTCCAACGGCAGCCGCCTCCGTGCGAGCTTTACGGGCGGACATGATTACTTGTCCTCGTCGTCCACAACCTCGTAGTCAGCGTCGACGACGTCATCGTCGGCAGGCTGGGCGCCGGCGGCACCGTCGGTCTGCTGCTGGGCGTCGGCGTAGACAACCTGAGCCAGCTCGTAGGCCACGGACTGCAGGGACTCGCCGGCGGCCTTGATGGCCTCGACGTCAGAGCCCTCGAGCGCCTTCTTGGCATCGGCGATAGCGGCCTCGGCCTTGGACTTCACGTCGGCGGAAACCTTGTCGCCCAGCTCGTTGAGGGTCTGCTCGGTGGAGTAGCACAGGCTGTCGGTCTGGTTGCGGACCTCGACCTCTTCCTTCTGCTTCTTGTCCTCCTCGGCATGAGCCTCGGCGTCCTTGACCATACGATCGACTTCTTCGTCGGACAGAGCGGTGGAGCCGGAGATGGTGATCTGCTGCTCCTTGCCGGTGCCCTTGTCCTTAGCGGAGACCTTGACGATGCCGTTGGCGTCGATGTCGAAGGTGACCTCGATCTGCGGCACGCCGCGGCGGGCAGCCGGGATACCGGTCAGCTGGAACTTACCGAGCGACTTGTTGTCGCGGGCAAGTTCGCGCTCGCCCTGGAGCACGTTGATCTCGACGCTGGTCTGGTTGTCGGCAGCGGTGGAGTAGACCTCGGTCTTGGAGGTCGGAATCGTGGTGTTGCGGTCGATCATCTTGGTCATGATGCCGCCCATGGTCTCGACGCCCAGCGACAGCGGGGTAACGTCGAGCAGCAGGATGCCCTCGACGTCGCCGGTGAGCACGCCGCCCTGGACGGCAGCGCCGTCGGCAACGACCTCGTCGGGGTTCACGGACATGTTGGGCTGCTTGCCGGTCATGGTCTTGACGAGCTCCTGGACGGCGGGCATACGGGTGGAGCCGCCGACGAGGATGACCTCGGTCAGATCGGAGAGCTTAAGGTTAGCGTCGCGCAGGGCGTTGGTGACAGGCTGCTTGCAGCGCTCGAGCAGGTCGCGGGTGATCTTCTCGAACTCGGCGCGGGTCAGCGTGTAGTTGAGGTGCAGCGGGCCGGACTGGTTCATGGTGATGAACGGCAGGTTGATAGTGGACTGCTGGGCGGCGGAGAGCTCCTTCTTGGCGTTCTCGGCGGCCTCCTTCAGACGCTGCAGGGCCATGGGGTCCTGACGCAAGTCGACACCGTTCTCCTGCTGGAACTTATCGGCCATCCAGTCGATGACGCGCTGATCCCAGTCGTCGCCGCCCAGGTGGTTGTCGCCCGAGGTGGACAGAACCTCAAACACGCCGTCGGCGAGGTCGAGGATGGAGACGTCGAAGGTACCGCCGCCCAGGTCGAAGACCAGGATGCGCTGGTCGGAGCCCTGCTTGTCCAGGCCATAGGCCAAAGCGGCAGCGGTCGGCTCGTTGACGATACGCTTAACGTTGAGGCCGGCGATCTTACCGGCGTCCTTGGTGGCCTGACGCTGGGCGTCGTTGAAGTAGGCCGGGACGGTGATGACGGCGTCGGTGACGGTCTCGCCCAGATACTTCTCGGCGTCGGCCTTCATCTTTGCGAGCGTCATGGCGCTCACCTGCTCGGCGGTGTATTCCTTGCCCTCGATGTCGACGACGGCACGGCCACCCTGGCCCTCCTTGACCTCATACGGCACGGTCTTGAGCTCGGAGGTGCACTCGGAGTACTTGCGGCCCATGAAGCGCTTGATGGAGAACACGGTGTTCTTGGGGTTGGTGACCGCCTGGTTCTTAGCGGCCTTGCCCACGACGCGGTCGCCGTCGGCACGGAAGCCCACGACAGACGGGGTGGTGCGGTCGCCCTCGGCGTTCACGATGATGGTCGGAGAACCGCCCTCGAGAACGGCCATTGCGGAGTTAGTAGTACCAAGGTCGATACCAAGAATCTTGCCCATTAGAAATTCCCTCTCTCTTGTGCGTTTGCACCGACTCGGCGGTCTGCCAAGCGGTCTTTCGGTTTGTCTTTCAGGATGTAGTGTATCCCCTTATGGACCGGAATATACAAAATCTAAGTCAATTCATATAAGATTTCTTATCACTTAGAGTTTAGGTTCTCGAATGCGCAGGTAGATGCGCTGATTGAGTTCTCGGCAAATCTATCGAGATCTATGTAGAGATGGCTGAGGTTTGGGCCGGGGGTGCCTGGGGCTGCTTTGCGGAAAGCTCGTCCCGGTTTGAGCGTGGATTCCGGGTCGTAGTTTCCGTCTGAAGGCTCAACCGGAAACCGTATCCCGTTTTGAGAGCTGATACCGGGTCGTAGTTTCCGCTAGCGGGCCCAACCGGAAACTGCGACCCGTTTTTCGACCAGATAACGGGATGCGCTTTCCGAAAGCCCACTCAATTGCTCAATAATTCGAGTCACCTTTAGTTAACATTTGCACAGCTCACCAGCCTCACCTGTGCGTTTCTTAGTAAGCCTTGGCATACTCGGCGAATGGTATGAAGATGCCGGCCAGAGGGTATTGCAAACGGTCGCTCACGTGGTATGTTTTTGCCCGAATCAAACCGGCGCGCATCGCCTGTAGCGTCGGTCAACAGAGAGGAAACTACCATGGCTCATCCCGTAATTGATGCCGACGAGTGCATCGCTTGTGGCGTTTGCGTCGACTCCTGCCCCGCTGGCGTTCTGGAGCTCCAGGACGTCGCTACCGTTGCTGACGAGGACTCCTGCGTCGCCTGTGGCGCTTGCCAGGACGCTTGCCCCGCCGGCGCGATCACCGAGATCGTCGAGGAGTAACAACTCCCCCACTTGCACACTCACAAGTACACCGTGCACAAAAAAGGAGGCCTCCGCATCGCCGCAGAGGCCTCTTTTTTGTGCGGATAGCTAATTTGGCACCGTCGCAGGTTGAGCATAAGTCAGCGAAAACGCCCCTAAGCGAGCAAGGTGACGTGAAAGAGAAGGGAAGCGTACTTTTGTACGCGACCGACGATTGAACGTCAGATTGCCGCTTAGGGGCGTTTGCAGCGTCGGCTACGATAGATCGTCTTCGTAGGGCATCAGGTCTGCCAGATAGCCCCTCTCCTTGAGCATAGCCTCGATCTCGTCGAGGGTTTGCTCATCCTCTGCCGCGATGCGATGGAAGTGATAGCCGCTCGTCACCGTTAGTAGTGGAAAGCTCTTGCCGCTCTCGATATCGTGCAGGTAGCGCTCAACATCGCGACGATTGCGGATGTCCAGGTCGGCCGTGATCTTACCGTACACGCGGTGGTTGACGATTACGTTGAGCACGGCGCCTCCGGCGTCGACGATACTCGTGAGCTCATCGCCTGCCTGCTCCACGCTATGGCGAACCTTGACCAGGCGCGTGGGCACGGCGGGGCTGCTGGGGGCCTCCTGCAGCACGTAGCCGCGATTGGTCGCCACGATATCGTGCCCATCGGCGCGCAGCAGGGCGATGTCTTGCACGACAACCTGGCGGCTCACACCCACCTCGCGAGCAAGCGTACTGCCGGAGACGGGGTCTTTGGCTCGTTCGAGCACGCCCATGATGGCACGGCGACGCTCGCGGGCGTCCATTATTTACCGTCCAGCAGACGCAGGTGCTTAAGCGAGAGGTCGAGAATCGGCGCAGAGTGCGTCAACGCCCCCGAGCTAATAAAGTCAACGCCCAGGTCGGCAAGCGCACGGATATTGCTGGCATCCACGTTGCCCGAACACTCGGTCTTGGCGCGACCGGCAATAAGCTCAATCGCGGCAGCCATGTCATCGTGGGTCATGTTGTCGAGCATGATGATGTCGGCGCCGGCCTCCACGGCCTCGCGCACCATGTCCAGGTTCTCGCACTCGATCTCGACCGTCGCGGTAAACGATGCATGGGCGCGCGCCATCTCGATCGCACGCGTCACGCCGCCGGCGGCATCGATGTGGTTGTCCTTGAGCATGACGGCCGTCGACAGGTTGTAGCGGTGGTTGCTGCCGCCGCCGATCTCGACCGCGGCCTTCTCGAAGACGCGCATACCCGGCGTGGTCTTGCGCGTGTCGACGAGCACGGTCTTGGTGCCCTCGAGCGCCGCAGCCATCTGGTGCGTATAGGTAGCGATACCGCTCATGCGCTGCAGGTAGTTGAGCGCCACGCGCTCGCCCGAAAGCAGCACGCGCGCATCGCCGCGTACCTGGCCCACATGGTCGCCGGCGTGCACCTCGTCGCCATCGGCAACGTCAAACAGCACCGAGCTCTGCGAATCCAGCAGCTCAAAGGTGCGAGCGAACACATCCAGGCCCGCGATGATGCCATCGGCCTTGGCGATGAGCTCCACCGTGGCGGGACGCGCCGTGGGGCACACGCTCGCCGTGCTCACGTCCTCAAACGTAATGTCCTCGCGCAGAGCCTGCAGAATCAGATCATCGACGACGAGCTTCATGGTAATGGGGTTCATGGTCTACTCCTCCACGGCCTGCGTGCCGGCGGCACGGGCCAAATCATCGATTGCCAGGGTGTCGGCGCTCAGGGCGCGATGACGGCCGTCGAGCGCGGGCTCGCCCGCCTGCTCCACGGCGAGCGACTGGCCGGTACGCATGTGCCACGCGGCGCGACGACCCCAGACCAGCGCCTCGAGCAGGCTGTTTGATGCAAGGCGGTTCTTGCCGTGAACGCCGTTGCAGGCCGTCTCGCCGGCGGCGTAGAGCTCGGGCATCGAGGTGCGGCCGTCCTTGTCGACCCACACGCCGCCCATAAAGTAGTGCTGCGTGGGTGTGACGGGGATGGGCTCGTCCAAGATGTCGCGGCCGTCCTCCAGGCAGCGTGCGCGAATGTTGGCAAAGTGTCCGGTTACCACGTCGCGCTCAACGGGGGCAAAGCTCAGCCACTCGTGCTCGGTACCATCCTGCTTCATCTGCTCGCGGATGGCGGCAGCGACCACATCGCGCGGCTGAAGCTCATCGGTAAAGCGCTCGCCGGCGGCGTTAAGCAAAATCGCGCCCTCGCCGCGGCAGCTCTCGCTGATCAGGAAGGTGCGGCCCGGCTGCGGCGAGAACAGTCCCGTGGGGTGAATCTGCACGTAGTCCAGGTGCTCCATCTTAATGCCGTGCTCCTGGGCGATGTAGCAGGCATCGCCGGTGAGCTGCGGGTAGTTGGTCGAGTGGTCGTATACGCCGCCGATACCGCCTGTCGCCCACAGCGTGTGGCGGGCATGGATCTTAAACGGCTCGCCGGCATGCACTCCGTCGGCGGCATTTGCCAGCTCGTCGGCGGGGCGAACCGAGTTGTCCTCGTCCACGGGAACGGCGACGACGCCGATGCACGCCGTGGCGCCATCACGCTCGCCCGTCAGGATGTCGGTCATGGCCACGTGCTCCAAAATCTGCACGTTATCCAGCTTGCGAACGGCCTGGAGGAGCTTGGTCGTGATCTCCTTGCCCGTAATGTCGGCATGGAAGGCGATGCGCGGGCGACTGTGCGCACCCTCGCGGGTAAAGTCGAGGCTGCCGTCGGCCTTGCGCTCAAAGTCCACGCCCATGGCCAGCAGGTCGTTGATGACCGAGCGGCTCGAGCGGATCATGATGTCGACGCTCTCGCGGCGGTTATCGTAGTGGCCGGCGTGCATAGTGTCCTCAAAGAAGGCGTCGTAGTCAGAGCCTTCGGGAAGCACGCAGATACCGCCCTGCGCGAGCATCGAATCGCACTCGTCGACAGCGCCCTTGGAGAGCATGATCACGCGCGTGCTCGTCGGCAGATTGAGGGCCGCGTACAGGCCCGCCACGCCGCAACCGGCAATGACGACGTCGCACTCCATGTCGGGGCATTGTTTGGTTTCCACAGGAATCCTCTCCCTTGTAATGTGACATAAGGGATGGTCCCTCATGTCACATCGTTCTAGCGAGCCGCGTATTCGAGCATGCGGTCGAGCGTGAGCTTGGCCTGGTCGGCGGCCTCATCCGACACGCCAATCTGCACCTCGCCCTCGCCCGTCTCCAGGCAGCGCACGAGCTTTTCGAGCGTGATGAGATCCATGTTGATGCAGGTGGGCTGCACCGCGGGGAAGTAGAACTTTTTGCCGGTGCCCTGACAGCGGCGCTCGAGCTCGTAGAGCACGCCGCGGACCGTCACGATGATGAACTCGCTCGCGTCCGACTCCTCGGCATACTTGATGATGCCGGCAGTGGAGCCGATGTAGTCGGCCTCGGCCAGGACGTCGGCCTTGCACTCGGGGTGCGCCAGCACGAGCGCGTCGGGGTGCGCCTCCTGAGCGTCGACAATCTGCTCGACGGTGATGATGTGATGGCGCGGGCAGTAGCCGTTGTTGAGGATGACGTGCTTTTGGGGCACCTGCTCGGCCACAAAGCGGCCCAGGTTCTGGTCGGGAATGAACAAGATGTGCTGCTGCGGCAGCTCGGAGACGATCTTGACGGCGTTAGAGCTGGTAACGCACACGTCACTCCAGCTCTTGATCTCGACCGTCGAGTTGACGTAACACACCACGGCCAGGTCGTCGCCATATTCGGCGCGCGCCGCGTCGACCGTCTCGTGCTTGACCATGTGCGCCATGGGACAGTCCGCGCCCGGCTCGGGCAGCAGCACGGTCTTGGTGGGATTGAGTAGCTTGGCGCTCTCGCCCATAAACTCCACGCCGCACAGCACGATAGTCTGCTGCGGCAGGCTCTTGGCGAGCTTTGCCAGGTAGAAGCTGTCGCCGACGAAATCGGCCACAGCCTGAACCTCGGGCGCCACATAATAGTGCGCCAGGATCACTGCGTCACGTTGGGTTTTTAGCTGATGAATGGCCTCGACGAGCTCTGCGGGCACCAGTGCCGCGCGCTCCGTTGCCGTCGTTGCCGATGCCAGGCCGGCCGCGATATCGCGTGCAAGCTCCGATGCATCCATGTTCGCGCTCTGTGCCATCAAGGCCCCTCTCTTTTGGCGAATCTTGGGGCTTTAGTATGACACCTGGCTTTACAGCTGACAAGACAGCTGTAAAGCCAGGTGTAAAGTTGGAATAAGGATTCAATCTTGGGGCGGGTCCATTTTCGAACTGGCAAGCTGAGGACAGTCGAGCTCTCGATAACGCAGGAGGCATCTTTGGACGGCCGCCGCGCATGGTCGACGGCATGCCCGTAGCCGGGCACACCGGACACGGCTTTGGCACCAGGAGCATTAAGCTTGCCGTCGAGCGCATGAACGGCAACTGCCAGTTTCGCATTCACGGCGATCGGTTTGAGCTTCGCGCAGTGATGTAAGGGCGCGACAAGTCGGCGCCGCGCTCGACCCATCAGGACCGCCTTGCCGGCGCCAGTCCGCTACAGCGGCGCGGCGGCCGGGGTCAGCTGCTTGATGTAGGCCCACATGCGCTGCTTGGCGGCTCTGTCAGTGAGCGCGGCCTCAAAGCCGTCGAGCGCGAGTACGCGACGACCCTGCACGTGGGCGACCAAGCCGGGCTTGAGCATGGCGGTATCAAAGTCGTCGATTGCCACGAGCATGTCTGCGTAGGTCTCGCGCATGGTATCGGCCGCGCGATCGTCCAACAGCAGGACCGCCTCGGGGTCCAAGGCCTCGAGCGCCTCGCGGAACAGCTCGCACGGCAGGTCCTCGCCCGCCGCAACCGCCCCGTCGCCCGCGCCGGCAACACTTGCCAGCACGCAGAAATCCTCGGGCGCGTAACCGATGGCGCCGAGCGCCTTACGCAACGCGGCGCCGTCTGGACCGGCAGCCAGCTCGCCACCCGCACGCTCGGCATCGTCTAAATCACCTTTTACCAGCACAATCGGCGAGCACGCGTTACCCGCGATACGCACGCCGCGACCCGCGAGCGATGCGAGCTCCTGCTCGGCCGCCTGGGCGATGGCTTCTTTTTTCTGGCTTTGTGACGTGGGCATGCGCTCTCCAATCGTTTGAATGCCCACCATTATATAAAAGAGCCGCCCGCGAGTGGTTGCATTGCGGGCCGTTGGGTATAAGCACGGTCGTACTGAGTTTTACGCGGCCGAGCCGCGTCGCACTATGGAGGTCACCATGGCTGACATTAAGCAGATTACCCCCGAGAATTTCGATTCCGTCGTTAACGGCAGCCTTCCCGTGCTGGTTGATTTTTGGGCACCGTGGTGCGGTCCCTGCCGTTCGCTCTCGCCCATTGTTGACGAAGTGGCCGACGAGCTGGCCGGCAAGATTACCGTCGCCAAATGCAACGTCGACGACAATCAGGACCTGGCCATGAAGTTTGGCGTTATGAGCATCCCCACGCTGGTTGTCTTTAAGAACGGCGAGGAAATCGACCGCTCCGTCGGTGCGCTGCCCAAGGCCAGGCTGCAGGCGCTGCTTGAGAAGCACCTGTAATACGCCGGTCATTTGTTGCCGTCCATGAGTGGTTTTGTGCCGCTCGCCGGAGAGCCGGGTGTTGCGCCCGCGACCACGGATAGTATGGTAATCACAAACAGCCCCCAGTGAACGGGTGCGGGTCAGACGGACTCGCACCCGTTTTCTTATGCGGCGATGCGTAAAGCGGGCGTAGTAGAATCTGAACCACTGATTAGACCCGTACAAAAGGAGATTCCCATGCATGACGTCGGAATGAACATGAGCCAGCTTACCATGAGCGTCAGGCAGGTCGACGACACGATCGAGCTCGCCCACGAGTGGAGCCATCAGCTGCTGCATGCGACCGAGAACTTTGACATGGAGCGCATTGGCGCCAAGCTCGAGGCCGCCATGGCGGCGCTCCACGAGGCGCACGACGCACTCGAGGGCTACGAGGAGGCCATCGAGGCCGACCATAACTCCGTTGGCTCCGTAAAGCTGGTGTAGCGTGGCCGAGCACGAGCACGCCTGCGAGCACGAGCATCCGCACGGGCCGACCGGCGACGTGGGCTGCCGCCTCAGCGGCTCCGCCTCCGAGCTGGTCCGTTTTTCGGTCACCGCTCCCGACGACCTGCTGCGCCGCTTTGACGAGCAGATCGCGCGCCGCGGCGACGTTGCTAACCGCTCCGAGGCCGTGCGCGACCTGATTCGCGCCTCGATCGCCAAGGAGCAGATGCGAACGCCCGACGAGCAGGTCATCGGGTCGCTCACCATGATCTATGACCACCATACCGGCGATCTGACGCGCCGTCTGGACGAGGTGCAGCACGACTACACCGACGAGATTGTCTCGACCATGCACGTGCATCTGGACCACCACAACTGCTTGGAGATTCTGGCGCTCAAGGGTCGCGGCGAGCGTGTCTACGAGCTGGCTGACCGTCTGCTGGGCCTGCGCGGCGTTAAACACGGCGAGCTCACCTGCGCCGCCACCGAGCAGAGCCTGGGGCTGTAGCGGGTCTTTGCGCGGCGCACCTGCCAAGAAGGGACAGGTTTGTTTTGGCAGGTTTAACGTTTTACCTACCAAAATAAACCTGTCCCTTTTTGGCAGGTCTCGATGAAGGAGGGTCGCATGCGACATGCGCATATCCATGTAACGGGCATTGTGCAGGGCGTCGGCATGCGACCGGTTGTGTATCGCGAGGCCATGGCGCACGGCATTTGCGGCTGGGTGCTTAACGCGGGCGATGGCGTGCATATCGAGGCGCACGCTCTAAGCGAGGCGCTCGACGAATTTGTCGCCGCGCTTTCCGAGCATACGCCTGCGGCGGCTCGTGTGGAGCATGTCGAGGTTATGGACCTAGCGCCCGGCGACTGGGACGCCGCCAACGAGCGGGGCTTTCGCATTGTGGCATCGCAGGATCAAACCGCCCACACGACGCTCGTCTCGCCCGACATCGCCACGTGCGACGACTGCCTGCACGAGCTGTTCGACCCCGCCGACCGACGCTTTCACTATCCCTTTATCAACTGCACCAACTGCGGACCGCGCTTTACCATCATCCGGTCGCTGCCCTATGACCGAGCGGCCACCTCGATGGATTGCTTTCCCATGTGCCCCACCTGTGCCGCAGAGTATGGCGACCCGCTTGACCGGCGGTTTCACGCGCAGCCCGATGCCTGCTTTGATTGCGGGCCGCACATTACGTGGCGCGAGGCCGGCGAAGCCGCCGCGTCGCTGACCGTCGGCACCACGCGCAAGACCAGCGACGCCATTATCGACCGCTGTGTTGAGCTGCTGGCCAACGGCGGTATCGTCGCCATCAAGGGTCTGGGCGGATTTCACTTGGTATGCGACGCCTCCAACGAGAAGACGGTAGCCGAGCTTCGCCGCCGCAAACGCCGCAGCAACAAACCGCTTGCCGTTATGGTACGCGGCCTTGCCGATACTGAACGCCTGTGCCATGTCAACGACGTTGAACGCGGCTTGCTGACCGGCAGCATTCGCCCCATCGTGCTGCTGCACCGACGTGCCGTTTGCGAGAGCGGCGGCTCCCCCAACGCGCTCGCGCCGTCCGTCGCGCACAACCTTCCTGAGCTTGGCGTTATGCTCCCCTACACCCCGCTTCAGCATCTGTTGCTTGCCGCGGCAGAAGCCCGCGGTATGCACGCGCTCGTCATGACCAGCGGAAACCTGAGCGAAGAACCCATCGAGACCGATGATACCCTTGCATGGGAGCACCTTGTTGCCGCCGGCATCGCTGACGCGCTACTTGGCAACGACCGTGCGATTCTCTCGCGCTACGATGATTCCGTGGTGCGCGTGGTCGGTGGGGTCGCCATGCCCGTTCGCCGCGCTCGCGGATATGCACCCCAGCCGCTGCCGTTGCCGGCGCTCGACGGCGCTCCGTCCTGCGTGCTCGCCTGCGGGCCACAACAAAAGGCCACGATTGCGCTCACGCGTGAAGGGACGAACGGCGAGGCAACCTGTTTTGTATCGCAGTATATCGGCGATGTTGAAAACGGCAGGACCTTCGATGCCTGGAACGCCGCGCGCACGCGCTTGGAAGATCTCTTTGACTTGGCGCCCGCCGCCTTGGCCTGCGATCTACACCCCAGCTATCTATCGAGCCAGTGGGCGCGCGAGCAGGCGCGAAAATGCAATCTGCCGCTCGTCGAGGTGCAGCACCATCATGCGCACATCGCGAGCGTAATGGCAGAGGCTATCGCCGCGGGCCAGCTTACAACCGACGCGCGCGTCCTTGGCATCGCCTTTGACGGCACCGGCGCCGGCACCGATGGGACCATTTGGGGCGGCGAGTTTCTTGTTGCCAGCCTTGGCGGCTTTGAGCGCGCCGCGCATTTGCGCACCTGGACGCTCCCCGGCGGGGCGGCCTCCGTGCGCGACGCCCGCCGCAACGCCTTTGCCCTGCTCAGTGAGCTCGGCCTGCTTGAACATCCGGGGGCCGAGCGGCTCTTGGACGGCCTAGACGAGCAAACACGCAGCGTGACGGCAACGATGATCGAGCGGAACATCAACAGCCCACGCACGAGCAGTATGGGGCGTCTCTTTGACGCCGCCGCTGCAGTTTTGGGCATTTGCGGGCAGGCAACCTACGAAGGCGAGCCCGCCATCGAACTCGAAGCCGCCGCCTGGCGCGCGCTCGGCAGCAAAATTACCCATGTTCCCGGCGATAAAGACGGCTGTTCCGCATCTGACCCATCGCGACTGGACAGTTTGTTCAGATTTGTATTAAAAACAGACCCTCTAACCAACGGTTTTGGCTCAGATTACCCCGAAGAGGACTCTCCAGGCACCTCATTTGCGATTAATTCGCCCGCCGGATACCCCAAATCAACCCATTCGGGGTCCTCGCAGACGATTTATACCACCCATTACCACTCTAAAAAGTACAAATCTGAACTAACTGTCCAAGCAACCTCGAGCAGGTCTCTTGTCCTGGGCCCCAGCTCACTTTTTGCGGCGCTTTTGGAGGGAACCAGAGCCAGTGTGCCCGCCGACAGGCTCGCACTCGACTTCCATGTCGCCGTCGCGCGCTCCTCGGCACGCATCGCCAGCGAGATCTGCACCCGTGAAGGCCTCGATACCGTTGCGCTCTCGGGCGGTGTGTTCATGAACCGACTTCTGCTCCAGCTCCTCACCCGCGAGCTCAAAAGCGCAGGTCTTACTGTCCTTATCCCCCATACCGTGCCCGTCAATGACGGCTGCATCGCCTACGGTCAGGCGGCGGTCGCAAGCGCTCGTCTTGCGCAGATTGCATCGCAGTAGCTCGCTCTCGCACACCGCTGCGCCCAGCCGTCTCACAGGCGTAACGCGTTTGCCCGCGAACCCCGCGAGCGCTACCATCAACTGATGGATTATCGAGCGCCTATCCAGCGCAAAGCGTCTAAAAGGGGAACAATATGTGCCTTGCCGTCCCCGGTAAAGTAGTCAAACGCGACGACGGCCTCAAGGCCACCGTCGATATGATGGGCGTCGAGCGTCCGGTGTCGCTGCGACTCGTGCCGACGGCGCAGGTTGGCGACTATATTCTCGTGCACGCCGGCTTTGGCATCCAAATCGTCGACGAGCAGGAAGCGCAAGAAACGCTCGAGCTCGTTAACGCCATGACCGAACTGGCCGAAGAAGACCAACTGGCCAGCAACCCGGCCGAGGCATACTAGTGGCGGCCGGACAGCCGGTGCGCTCCGGTATCGACTTTTCGGCATTTCGCGACCCCAAGCTGGCTCGCGAGCTCATCGAACGCATTCGCGGTCTTGTCGACGACCGTACCATCAACCTTATGGAAGTCTGCGGCACGCACACCGTGAGCATCGGCCGCTATGGCTTTCGCTCCATTATGCCGGCCGGGCTCAAGCTGCTGAGCGGCCCGGGCTGCCCCGTCTGCGTTACCGCCAACCGTGACATCGACCACGCGATCGCGCTCGCCAACATAGACGGCGCCATCATCACCACCTTTGGCGACATGATGCGCGTGCCCGGATCGTCCACCTCGCTCGCAGCGCAAAAGGCGGCAGGGCGCGATATCCGCATCGTCTACTCCCCGCTCGATGCGCTCGACATTGCCGAGCAAAACCCCGATCGTCCGGTCATTTTTATGGGCGTGGGCTTTGAGACTACGACGCCCACCATCGCCGCTGCCATCTTGGAGGCCGAGACGCGCGGGCTTTTGAACTTTTCGGTCTATTGCGCCCACAAGACCACGCCGCCGGCGTTGCGCGCCATCGCCAACGATCCCGAGACCGCCATCGACGGCTTTATCCTGCCGGGCCACGTCGCCACCATCACGGGCTTGGCGCCCTTTAGCTTTTTGGTCGACGAGTTCGATACCCCGGGCGTGGTCACGGGATTTGAACCGGTCGACATCCTGCAGGGCATCTGCATGCTGGTCCAGATGGCTGTCGAGGGCAGGCCCGCGATCGACAACGCCTACCGCCGTGGCGTCAACGCAGGCGGCAACCCCGTGGCGCGACAGCTGGTCGAGCAGGTGTTTGAGCCATGCGACACCACATGGCGCGGGCTGGGGCCGATTGCCGACTCGGGCCTTTCCATCCGCCCTGAGTTCTCGCGCTTTGATGCCCGTACCCGCTTTGACGTGCCCGTTGAGGCGACGGTCGAGCCGCGTGGGTGCCGCTGCGGCGACGTGCTGCGCGGGGCCATTACGCCGAGCAGCTGCCCGCTCTTTGGCCGCACTTGCACGCCCGAGCACCCCGTCGGCCCGTGCATGGTGAGCTCCGAAGGCAGCTGCGCGGCGTACTACCGTTATCGCGACTATTAGGTTCCGCCGTTCTAACGAGCGGCGGACCGGTCGACGCTGCGCCTCACCCATATAATTCCACCCTCGATTGGAGTTTTCGATATGTCCCGTACTGCCACCGATAGCACCGTCCTGTTGGGCCATGGCTCCGGCGGTCAGATGATGAAACGCATCATCGATGAGGTCTTTTTGGATGCCTTTGGGGCGCCCGAGTTGCTCGAAGGCAACGACGCCGGCGTCGCCGCGCTGCCCGCGAGCGGGCGCATCGCCATGTCGACCGACAGCTTTGTAGTCTCGCCGCAGTTCTTCCCCGGTGGCAACATCGGCCGTCTCGCCGTGTGCGGAACCGTCAACGACGTCGCGACCTCGGGCGCCAACGTGCGCTACCTCTCGTGCGGCTTTATCCTCGAAGAGGGCTATCCCATGGATAAGCTCCGCCAGATTGTGCAGACGATGGCCGAGACGGCGCGCGAGGCGGGCGTGTCCATAATCACGGGCGACACCAAGGTGGTCGAGCGCGGCGGGGCCGACGGCGTCTACATCAATACCGCCGGCGTGGGCGAGGTTCCCACGGGCGTGGCGCTCAGCGGCGCCAACTGCCGCCCCGGCGACGTTATCCTGGTGTCAGGCACACTGGGCGACCACGGGATCGCCATCATGAGCCAACGCGAGGGCCTGGCGTTTTCGAGCACGATCGAAAGCGACGCCGCGCCGCTCAACCACCTGATTGCCGACGTTTTGGCCGCAGCGCCCGGCACGCGTTGCTTTCGCGACCCCACGCGCGGTGGCCTGGCGTCCACACTCAACGAGTTTGCCCAGGCCAGCGGTGTTGCCATGGAGATCGACGAGGATGCCGTGCCCGTGCGTCCCGACGTGCAGGCGGCATGTGAAATGCTCGGCTACGATGTGCTGCAGGTGGCAAACGAGGGCAAGATGGTCGCCGTGGTGCCGGCCGAGCAGGCCGATGCGGCTCTAGCCGCCATGCGTTCCGCCCGCTACGGCGAGAACGCCGCGATCATCGGCCGCGTGCTGCCACTTGCCGAGGGCTCCCGTCCCGCCGTGCGCGTGCGCACCGGCTGGGGCTCGACCCGCATCCTCGACATGCTCGTGGGAGAGCAGCTGCCGAGAATTTGCTAACGACGGCATCCGTGCGCCACCGCGCTTTGAACAATGCGCTTTTGATCGCTCAGCACAAGAGACCCCCACGACCGAGTTGAATCGGTCGCGGGGGTCCTTGCATTTGCGAGCTTTGCCGTTATCTACACTCGGAACTTTGGATACGTCAGCAGTACGAGCGAGACGCTCACGCCCAGCTGTATGAGAATCTGGCGAACGTCGCCGACGCCTCCAAGCGCCATGATAGGCAGCAAGGTAACGAGCATCGACGTGGCTTTTGCCCGCCTACTCCCCGCAGCCGCTCTCGATTAGCGCCACGAGGGCATCGACGGCGGCCGCCTCGTCGGCGCCGTCGGCTGCAATCTCAATCTCGCAACCACAGGCCATTCCCAGGCTCATAACCATCAGGATCGACTTGGCGTCTTTGGCGTCTCCGCCCACCTTACCAACGGTGATCGAGCTCTCGTACTTGCTCGCCTCCTGCACAAACAGCGATGCAGGGCGCGCGTGGATGCCGCTCGGATTCTTGACGACCGTCGTCTTGGAAACCATCTCTACTCCTTACTCCACCACGATGTTATCGGTTGCGGTGTCGGCGCCGTTGCTGGCGATGAGTTTCTTGTAGTAGAAATAGGACTTCTTTCGCCCCAGCGCCATGCTTCCATTGCCAAAATCGTCAACATCGACCGAAACAAAGCCGTATCGTTTGCTTACCTCGGAAGTTCCGGAACTTACCAGATCAATCGGACCCCACCACGCATAACCAAATACATCCACACCATCCTTAATTGCTTCAGCGAGCTGCTCGACATGGCGCTTCATATAGTCGATACGATAGTCGTCCTCGACATATCCATTCTCGTCGAGCTCATCTATGGCTCCAAGACCGTTCTCAGAGATAAAAATAGGCAAATGGTAACGATCGTAAATATGATTAAGAGTGATACGGAAACCAATGGGGTCGATAGGCCATCCCCATTCCGACGCCTCAAGATAGGGATTTTTAATTGCCGTAACCAAAGAGCCCGAGGGCTTGGGGACCGGCTCACCCTTATAGCGCATGATGTAGGTCATGTAGTAACTGATCGTTACGAAATCGACAGTACCCGACTTGAGCACCTCAGCATCACCCGGCTGCATATCAATATGAATATCGTTCTCATCAAAGAAACGATCCATGTAATACGGGTATTCGCCTTTAGCCTGGACGTCACTGTAGAACCAGTTGAAGTGGTCTTCGAACAGAACCTGGAGCTGATCTTCGGGCTTGGGGGTCTCAGCATAGTTCTCGAGTCGGCAGAGCATGTTTCCGATCTTTGCATCCGGATCAATTTCGTGGCACTTCATAACGGCCTTGGCGCTCGCAACAAATTGATTATGGGAAACCTGATACTTAAGCTCCCAATTGTCGCGATACGGATTCTCCGGAGTCTTAGAATCCTCTTCGCTCATAATGACGCCACTGCAGGTGAAAGGATTGGTAAGAACATTGTTGATTTCGTTGAACGTAAGCCAGTATTTAACTTTCCCCTTGTAACGCCTAAAGCAAGTCTCCGCATAACGCTCAAATGCTTCGACAGTGTGGCGGCTTTTGAAACCACCGTATGCTTCGGCAAGATGAAGCGGGGTATCGAAGTGGCACAGCGTCACCATTGGCTCCATACCGAGCTTGTGGCATTCATCAAACACGCGGTCATAAAAAGCCAAACCGACCTCGTTTGGCTGAGCATCGTCACCGTTGGGGAAAATGCGGCTCCAGCTGATCGACATGCGGAAAACCTTAAATCCCATACCCGCAATCTCGGCCAGTTGCTCCTTATAGCGATGATAAAAATCGATTCCCCGACGCTTGGGAAGATTGTATTGCTCGGGATGTAGCTTCATTTGCTCCAACATCTCGGCGGTAACGGAATTATGCGGGAGAGGCTGACCTTCATATCCACGATTCGCCTCGCGAGAAATAAACGGAGCGAAATCAGAGGTTGCAAGCCCGCGACCCCCCTCATCAAACGCACCCTCAATCTGATTTGCAGCCGTTGCTCCTCCCCAGAGGAAGCCATCAGGAAATGCGCTCTGCTTCTTAACAGTATCCATAAATCTAGTTCCTTAAAGATGGAGTTCTTAAAAATAGAGGGAGACCTTTGTCGCAATCTCCCTCGCGTCAACCAATTGGAAGATTCGAATTACTGACCGGCGCGGATAGCCAGTGCGCGCACAATCGGCATCATCTTTTTAACCATATGAAGTTCAGCACTAATGGTCATGAGAGTGTCCTGAGCATGCGTAAAAAGCAACGAGTACTCGACTTCCTCACCTGCCGCTTGGGCTTGAATCGTGGCAGTCTGCACTTTATGCGCGGTCAGAATCTTTGCATCCGCTTGGGCAAGGTGCTCCTCTGCCGCATCAAAATCAAACTCCGCCAAGCTATCCAACGCCTGGTCAATACAAGTCCTACCGTCACCAGTATTTAAAATGACTTCCATAGCCACAGCGCTGATGTCAATTGCGTCACTCATCGTTCGCTCCCGTCGTTGTAGAATCTGCAGCTGCCAGCACAACTTTTTCGGATGGACCATTCTCAGAAGCAGTCTCGGAAATGTTTGCAGCCTTCCTTGCCTCACGAGCGACACGTTTTGCCGCCTTCTTCGCAGCGCGCTCAGCCTCGATTTTCTGCTCGTCCTCTGCGGCATGTTTGTCGAAAACCTTAAAGAAGGGATACCAAATGATTGCCGCAAGAATCAGGTTCACCACGACAAGCACCACGTTGCGAAAATCTCCGTTGGAAAGGAAGTAAGCCGAAACCGCGTTGGGAAGGAAGTTCATCGCAAACATCTGGGTATGGAGACTTGCCCAGTCGAACTGCAGCCACAGATAGGCATTTGCGGGCAGAATGATAGCTTGAAGAATAACCGGGATGAACAGATAGGGATTATTAACGATAGTGGAAAAAACCAGAGGCTCATTGATATTAAAGAGGGACGGCACGAACGTCGCCTTACCGAGCGTGCGGTTCTTTTTGGATTTCGAGAACAGCATCATAAACGCCAGAGGCAAAGTGTTGAGCTCTCCGCCAATCATGTAGTAGCGCGAAAGGCCATACGCATTGATGTTGGTCGGCGTAGCCCCCGCGGCAACTGCAGCCATATTCTCAGCCATACCACCCTGGGTGATCGGAAGCGTCACCGAAATAAACGCCCAGCCCGAAACACCAAAGAAGTAGAACACGTCCATCACCAAAGCCATAAACACAACGCCGGGGAGAGACTGGCCAAAACTGGTAACGGGTGAAAGAATCAGCGCAATTACGGTAAAGACATCAATTCGAACAAGAAACGTCAGCAGAAACGCAATTGTAAGGCTCAGCAAAATTGGGATAATGCTGTCGAACCAGCTTTTAACAAAATCAGGGATAACCGATTCTTCACCGAAGAAGCTATGATGCGCTGCGAACTTGTAGATTGCACCGACCGTGATACCCACTGCCATAGCCGCAAACATGCCGCTCGAGCCGAACTTCCACATCTCGAAGGCCATGCCCTCATCGACCGTCTGGGGATTCATGCACAGCATAAAAGCGCCGACGCCGGTAAAGCCAGCGATCAGGGCCCTACCTTTATCGTCCTCCTTGACACAGACGCTGTGAGGAATGATAAAAGCGATGAACATTCCTACGAGACCAAACGAGTAGGTATTAAGCGCTGACAGGTCAGGTAGAGCGGGCACAAAATTACGAACCACATTAAAAAGGCTCGGAATTGCCGAGACCATTGTAAACGGAACGATATACAAAACGGCATTGGCAACGATTCCAAACCAATAGCTCGACGTAAGCTTATTGACAACGGGGACAACGTTCTTTTCGATGCTCCCTTGGACTTTTTCCATCACATTAGACATATCAAGCACACCCTATTCGCCATCAAAATCTATGTCGAGAAGATCGTAGGCATCTTCGAGAATTCCCTCGCCATCAAGCGACGCATAATAATCAGGGTCGATTGACATTACCTTTACACCGTAAGGCTCAAGCATTTTTTGCGTCGCCGGAACCTCGGCGGCAAAATGCGGCCCCAAGAGGAGGGCATCGATCTTATCGGCATAGTCCATAATTTCAGATTTGCTGACCGCATTGATGGTGCAGTCAAGGCCCTTGGACTTTGCGACCCTGCGCATGCCCGCCGCCATAAAGCCGGTCGAGGCACCGATGCCGCAAGCGAGGAGAATACGGACGGTGCCGTTCTCGTCTGCCATGGGGTACTCCTTTCCCAATAAGCGGGCCCAAGGCAGCTCCGATGCCGCCGCAGTCCCCGCCATGTTCTTGAGCGTCCGTGTCGACCCGGCCGCCCTTGACCGTGACCGCACTATACGCGGCAGAGGGTTCTTGCCGCCAACCGTCTTTTTGCCGCATGGCGGCAAGGCGGCAGATTTTCCGCTTGCGCGGCAAGCCGGGCGGTTTTCCGCTTGGGCGGCAAATTGAAAAAGACGCCCCGTCTTTCCCTGAGATACCATGGGGCGGTACACCCTATCTGCCGATCATCTCTGGGAGAAAACCATGTCGAGCGCCAAGCAGAACCGCATCAACCGCATGATCAATGTGCTCGAAAACAGCAGCTCCTGGATATCTTCCTCTATGCTCGCCAGCTTGTTGGGCGCAAGCGAGCGCAGCATCCGCAACTATGTTGCCGAGGTCAACGAGGCCGGTACACGACATATCGAATCATCTAAAGAGGGGTATCGTCTTGCTGCAACAACGTCGGCCGCCGGCAATGCCCCGGCCTCCCTCCTCGGCAACGCCGATATCGTCCCCGCTGGCAGCGATTCGCGGCGCGACTTCACCATCTCGCGCCTTGTGAACGCGCGCGACGGACTCTCCGTCTTCGATGTGTCCGACGAGCTCTTTATCAGCGAAAGCACGTTTCAGAGTTCCGTGATGCCGCAGGCGCGGGCGCTCGTGCGACAGTTTGACCTCAATATCGAGACACATGACTACCGCATGACGCTCACGGGGCGTGAGGCCGACAAGCGCAAACTTCTCGGCCACATAGCCACGCACAACTCCTATGGCTACTTCACCTCGACCAAGACGCTCGAGAACATGTTTCCCGGCTTTGATGTGCAAGGAATCCTCTCGAGCCTGGTCGAGATTTGTCAGCGCTCGGACCTGTTTATCAACAACTACGCGTTCTCCAACCTGCTCATGCACCTGCTGGTGATCATTATCAGGCTCACCTCGAACAACGAGCTCAGCGAGGTGGACGGCCCCATCGACGGAGACGGCCTGGTGGCGCAGCTTGGGCAGCGTGAGCAGATTGTGCGCTGCGCCCAGTGCATCGCCGCCTACTTTGAGAAGGAGTTTGGCTGCGCCGTCCCGCGTGCCGATTTTCAGCAGATCCTGCTGCTTCTGGCGCTTTCCGTCGAGCGCTGCGATTTTGGCGACCTCAACCGCGAGAAGCTTGCAAGCATCATCGACCGCGATTTTATGGACATGGTCCTGGGGATTCTCGACGAGTGTGGCGAGCGCTACAACCTGCCGCGCTTTATCGACGAGCCTATGCGCTTGCAGCTCGTCCTGCATATGTTTAACGCCTACCAGCGCGCCGTCTACCACGTAAGCTACCCCAACCCGCTCGCCGCGCAAATCAAAAGCGAACACGCACCGGTCTACGACATGGCGGTCTATATCGCCCACCGTTTCTCGACCGCCATGAATGTTGAGGTAGGCGAGAACGAAATCGCGTTTATCGCCTTTCACATCGGCGCCTACTTTGAGAAGTTCTCTGCGCCCGACGGTGCCATCACCTGCACGGTGATTATCGAGGAGTATCACGATTTTGCACGCAGGCTCGTCGACGACCTCAAGTCCGAGTTTGGCGACGACATAAGTGTTGTTGCCGTGATGAGCTGTGATGGCTACCTGGCCGATCCTCCCGAGAGCGATGTGGTGATTGCAACGATCGACGTGCCGGTTTGCGGCGGCAGCACCAAGATCTTGATTGGGCCAATCCTCACTAAGCAAAACGTGCGAAAGATCCGCGACCGGCTTTGCGCTATCCAAGAGCAACGGCGGCGCCTCTATGCCCAGGGCCTTTTGGGGCGCCTGCTACAGCCGGGGCTGTTTATGCGCAACGTAGACGCAAACGACGCCACAAGCTGCATCGACCGAATGGGAGAGCTTTTGGCCGCTCAGGGGCTCGCAACGCCCGAGTATATCGCTGACGTGCATCTGCGCGAGAGTGTCTCGTCGACGGCGTTTACCGACAGCCTTGCCATGCCTCACGCGATCTCGGTATATCCCGAGCGCTCGTTTATCGCCGTGGCCCACAATGACGCCTCGATTCCCTGGGGACGCCACGACGTGCGGTTTGTGCTGCTTATAGGCATCGCGCAGGAAGACATGGGGCTCTTTAGAGATGTGCTCGACCTGATTATCGAGGTGTTCTCCTCGGTAGAGACAACGATGAGGCTCATGCAGACCGACACGTTCGAGGAGTTTCTGGCTGCGCTTACGCATGATATCGGGTAGAGGGCTCGACCCGCATTCTCGACATGCTCGTGGGAAAGCAGCTGTCGAGAATTTGCTAGGGCGGAATCGCATGAGTGGCGCGATGTCACCTGATATCCCTGGAGATGTTCAGATTCCAAGCACACCCAACGCGAAAGCCCAGTATTATGGGGTGCGTTTTGAAACCCAACGACGGGAGCTTTCATGGCGGCAGCTTTTTCCCATGTGATCTTCGATCTGGACGGCACCATCCTCAACACGCTCGAGGACCTGGCAGCCGCCGGCAACCATACCTGCGAGGCGCACGGCTGGCCCACGTTTGCCGTTGACGAGTACCGCTACAAGGTGGGAAACGGCATGCTCAAGCTGGTTGAGCGCTTTATGCCCGCCGAGTACGCGGGCGACGGCCGTATGTTTGAGCAGACGCTTGCCGAGTTTAGGGCTTATTACGGCGAGCACAAGGAGGACCACACCGCCCCCTATGCCGGCACGATCGAGATGCTCGACCGCCTGCGCGCCGCGGGTGTGCAGCTTGCCGTGCTCACTAACAAGGACCACGTCTCGGCGGCCCCGCTTATCGAGAAGTATTTTGGTTCCGAGCGCTTTGCGCTGGTACAGGGCCGTGTCGATGCGTTTCCGCCCAAGCCCGAGGCACCCGTCACGCTGCATGTGATGGAAGAGTTGGGCGCCGACCCGGCGACCACGCTCTACGTAGGCGATTCCAATGTCGATATCCTGACCGGCCACAACGCCGGTCTTAAGAGCGCAGGCGTCAGTTGGGGCTTCCGCGGCCGCGCAGAGCTGGAAGCCGCCGGCGCCGACTACGTGGTGGACAGCCAGGCAGAGCTCGCGGCGCTGGTGCTGGGCGAGTAGCGAGCGGGCACCAGAGCGAACAAATTGGCATGAAAAGAGGACGGCATAGACCTTCTGGTCATGCCGTCCTCTTTGAATGACAAGTTGTCGCTCTGGTGCCCACGCAGCGTCGAGCAGCTGCGGCGTTTGGTAAAACGCCGCAACGAACTAGTTCATCATCGCATTCATCATCTCGGTGGTTGCGGAATCGTCGGCAGACCACTCGTTATCCTCGTTGGCGGAATACTTAAAGGTGACCTTGGTGTCCTTGGTCTTAGCGGCCTTGGTCACGTCGACCATCACCTGGCCGGCCATCTTGTACAGCTCGTCCTCGGAAGGCATCGTATCGAGTGCGGCGATCTTCTCCTGATACTGGGTGGCGAAATCTTCGACGATCTTGTTCATGGACTTGCAGGTGATGGTGACCTCGGCGGTCGCGGTGCCCTTGTCCTCATCGACCGTCACATCACCGATCTTGTAATCAAAACCCTCGAGATAGCTCTTGGCATACTCCTTGGGATCGATGCCCAGCTGCTCAAACTCGTCGCCCGAAGCCTCTTCCAGGCCGGAGAGGAAATCATCGCCGCCGTTCTTGATCTCGTCAAACTGACTCGTAAGGTCGTTGGTGATGAGCTCCTCCACCGAAGGCCCTCCGCAGCCGGAAAGCAAAACCACGCACGCGACCAGGGCAGCCATCAGGGGCGCAAGCAGCAGCTTCTTTTTCATGACATTCCTCCAAACAAGCGGCGCTGCGTTTCCCGCGCAGCGCACGTCGCAACAGTAAGTCCATATTAGCGGCTCCGTTCAACCCCCTACGTCGCAAAAGCGTGGGCGGCTCAATTTGACGAGTGAATGGCCCATAAAGCAAGCCCCCTGCAATAAAATGCGCCTGCTCGGCCTATTAAAAAAGGGTGGCCGGATAACCCGACCACCCTTGTGCATCTTCTGGATGCCGCAGACTACTTGCGGACGACCTTAACGATGGCGTCACCGGCGACGACGGCAGACTCGGCCTCGACGGCGAGCTCGACATCGGCAAACTCGGCGGTGTTGGACACGGCCACGACGACGCAGTCCTTGTAACCGGCGGCAGCGATCTTGGCGCGGTCGATCTTGAGCAAGGGCTGGCCGGCCTTCACGACGTCGTCGGCCTTGACGAAGCCGTCGAAGCCGTCGCCATTCATGTTGACGGTATCGACGCCAACGTGCACCAGAACCTCGATGCCGCTATCGGACTGCAGGCCCACGGCGTGACCCATGGTGACGGTCACCTTGCCGTCGCAGGGAGCGTAGACCAGGTCGTCCTCGGGCCACACGGCGCAGCCCTTGCCCAAAACCTCGCCAGCAAAGACGGGATCGGGCACGTCGGCCATCTTGATGACCTTGCCCTTGACGGGCGAACACAGCACGTCGGCGCCGGCAGAAGCAGAAATGGAGGCCGGAGCAGCGGCAGCCACGGGCTCAGCCTTCTT
Organism: Collinsella sp. LCP19S3_H3; assembly: GCF_052119145.1. Lineage (NCBI taxonomy): Bacteria > Bacillati > Actinomycetota > Coriobacteriia > Coriobacteriales > Coriobacteriaceae > Collinsella > Collinsella sp. LCP19S3_H3. The sequence goes on along the minus strand of NZ_JBQKFW010000001.1, from coordinate 100,267 downwards.
CTTGAACATATCAAACAGACCCATACGTTTTCTCCTCTTGATTAAGCGCAACGTTATGCGCATACCTATGGTGATTATAGTGCCAAATGGCCAAAATGCTAAGGCGAGGGCCCAAATCACAAGCCCTTCCAAGCCCTTCCAAAACCTTTTCCCATGGGGACTCATATTGTCGATTAAGCCTCGATAAGCCCCAGGTGAACAAAAGCGTTCCAGATGCCGTCGTCATCGACGTCGGTGGTCACGTAGTCGGCGGCCGGTCCGGCGTTCGGCGGAACGCCGGAGCTCAATTATTCCAAGCCCTCGGTGCCGTTGGACTTGATGATCTTCTGGTATGCGAAGAAGCTGTCCTTGCGGCGGCGCTCGTAGGTACCGGTGCCGTCGTCGTACTTATCGACGTGGATGAAGCCGTAGCGCTTGCGCATCTCGCCAGTGCCGGCGGAAACCAGGTCGATGGGACCCCACCAGGTGTAGGCTATCAGGTCAACGCCATCGGCAATGGCCTCGCCCATGGCCTTGATGTGGCTCTGCAGGTAGGCGATGCGATACGGGTCATGGATGGAGCCGTCCTCCTCGACCTCGTCGTAGGCGCCCATGCCGTTCTCGACCACCATCAGCGGAATCTCGTAGCGGGCGTAAATCTCGTTGAGGGCGATGCGCAGGCCCAGCGGATCGATCTGCCAGCCCCAGTCGGTGGGGACGTTCTTAAACGACTAGTCAAACAAGAATGTCCCCAACGACTAGTCGTTTAAGAACGTCCCCAATGACTACTCTGGCAGCGGCAGCAAGCGGGCCGCATTCGGAGCAAGACAACGCCGCAAGTAGAGGACGGACAGCGAGCGACGTCCAGGGCGAACAAGTTGGCATGAAAAAGGCGAGGCATTGACCTTCTGGTCATGCCTCGCCTTTTGAATGACAAATTGTCGCCCTGGGCGGCGCGCAGCGTCGGCCGGTTACGGCGTTTGGTAAAACGCCGTAACTACTCCTGTGCTCCGTACTGCTCGTAGTAGGCGTCGATGGCAGTCTTAAGTTCGTCATCGATGACGACCTTGCCATCGATCTCGTGATTGTAGAGGGTCTCGACGACCTCGGCCATGGAAACGATGCTCGCGACGGGGAAACCGTACTTTGCCTCGATCTCCTTCTGCGCGGTGGTCACGCCGCCCTTGCCGACCTCCATGCGGTTGAGGGACACAATCAGGCCCTTGATTTCGACGTCGGCGGCAGCCTTAACCTTGGGATAGGTCTCGTCGATGGACTTGCCGCTGGTGGTAACGTCCTCGACCATGACCACGCGGTCGCCGTCCTGGGGCTCATAACCCAGCAGGTTGCCCTTATCGGCACCGTGGTCCTTGGCCTCCTTGCGGTCGCAGCAGTACTTGACCTCCTTGCCGTACAGCTCGTGGTAGGCAATTGCGGTCACGACGGCCAGCGGAATACCCTTGTAGGCCGGTCCAAACAGCACATCAAAGTCGTCGCCAAAGTTATCGTGGATGGCCTGGGCGTAATACTCGCCCAGCTTCTTGAGCTGGTAGCCTGTCACGTAAGCGCCGGCGTTCATAAAGAACGGGGACTGACGGCCGCTCTTGAGCATAAAGCTGCCGAACTTAAGAACGTCGGACTCAACCATAAACTTGATGAACTCTTGCTTGTAAGCCTCCATGCGGGCTCCTCTCGTAATCGCGTACGTGCCTTCCAGTTTAGCGCAGGCGAAACGTCGATGCGGGTGCGCTTTGGAGCCACATCCCCCGTTAGAGTAAGGAACTGGGCGGCGGCTCATACGCTAGTCCTTGGGTGCCCAGGACCAGAAGAAGTTGATAAGGGCCACACGCGAGGCGGTACCGGTCTTTTTGTTGATCGAGGAAATGTGGCGGTAGAGCGTGGAGCGCGAAAGGAAAAGCGTTACGGCAATGTCCTGAACGCTCTGATCCGAAACGACCAGGGCCTCAAGAATATCGCGCTCGCGCTCTGTAAGCCCAAAGGCGGCGACGAAGGCATCGAGGCGCTCATCAGGCGTGAGCTCCGCTGCCTCCACGAGCGCGGGGTCGGAACATGCGGGCGCAAGATCTCCACCAAGATTGTCGGCAGCAAGCGCCAGCCCGTCCCGCATCACGGCATCATCGGTTCGTTGCCCCAACTGTCCCAGCAGCGTAATCGCAATACCCACAAACATCACGAGTGCCGCGCCGACTGCAGCCAGCACGTTTTGACTCGAGATAATCGCCACAGCCGGCGCCGTCACGAGCATCGAGCACACGTTATTGACGACGCGCCCCATGCACGGCCAAAAATATGACCAGTGCGCATAGAGCGAGATAGCGGCGAATTTTGTGGTAAAGAACACCACAAAGAAGCCCGAGCCCAGATAAAAGATAATCGTGGCAGCAAGCTCGTTACCACCATTACCATCGATGATGAGCACAAAGAACGAAAGCGTGGACAGCATGGCGACACATGTCATGCCGATATTCATATACGAACGGCCGTGCAGGTCAAATAGGGCGCCGGCGGCCAACGAGCTCGCAACAAGCAGCAGGCGCGGCCAGTCACCCAAATCAACGGCTCCGGTAGCATGCAAGGTTGTGAGGCCCGCGTTGAGAGCGGCGAATACGCCGGAAAGATACGCCGTCGCCACGGTCAGGCGAACTACGGCGCGGCGGAATGCCGCCTTTGCCTCGGGATCGTCATGCCACTTGGCGCCATATTCCAAGGCATCTACCGAAAGCCCGGCAACACTGGGTTCAAAGTTGGGATCGGACTCGTCGCGCAGTTTGGCGCGTCGGACACCGTGTAGCAACGCTACCTGCGCGATCGTACAGACAACCAGAACAGCCTGCTGAGGAATGCCGGCAGGCATCACCATATGGTTGAAGACCTGCACCAGAACGCCCATGGCGTAAGAAAGTGCGGCGGCGCGCGCCAAGCAGGGCGTCCGCGCAAAGCGCCGCGCAAAGTTTGCATGGGCAGTCGATCCGCAGTAGCCCAGCGCGCAGCACGCCACCAAACCGCCGGCGATTACCACCTCAGTCCGAACCGCCATAATCAACAGCAGGAATGCCGCCACCAGCAAAACACCCGTGACGTCACTCGTTGCATCGATGGCATGGGGACGGCGATAGTACAGAACGGGACGCACAAAAAAGCCAATCACGCTCGCGCCGAGGACAAGGCTCTCATAAATAACGACCTCGTTCGGAGACACGAGCTCGGCCATGCGAGTATCAAAGAGATACTCGCACGCCAAAAACGTGAAGAAGAACAGCGCCAGGCATATAATCTCCCGAATGCCCCGACGCAAATATGCGGTTGTGTCTCCCATGCCCCTCATGGTTAACCCCCAGCCGCTCAATTGTCTGGAATTCCATTTTAATAAAGAACCAGTCTCAATATCGAAGCCAGGCTCGAAATGCCGCTAATTTCGACCCCACCGTCCACATCACGCCGCGATTTTGAGCCGCATGGACCAGAAGGGACACGCGAGACCTCTAGCTCGGCTAGGAGCGTCTCCCACTACCACTCATTTAAGTACGTCCCCAATGAGTGGCCGAAAATGGGCCATGTGTCCCAGTTGTGGAGACTCCTTGAGCCGTCTGGGTATCGTGAAAGATCGCGCGCTCACCCATCATCAAAAGTGACACACGCTACCTGTTGATGGGAGGCAGCCATGGGCTTCTTTGACAAGATGTTCGAGAAGAAAGAGTGCGCGATTTGCGGTACCGAACTGGGGCTTTTGGGAAAGACCAAAATCAACGAAGGCTACCTGTGCAAAGAGTGCGCAGGCAAGCTCTCCCCCTTCTTTAGTGGTTGGCGCTCCAGCACCGCGAACGATATCCGCGAGCAACTCGCCTACCGCGAGGCCAACGCCGAGCGCCTGGCCTCGTTCAACCCCACGCGCACGCTCTCTGCCGGGCGCACCAACATCATGCTCGATGAGGACGCGGGCCTGCTGATCATCACTTCGCAGAGCCGCTGGCGCGACGCCAATCCCGACATCATCGAGTTCTCACAGGTACTCGGCTGCGATATGGATATCGACGAGCATCGCACCGAGATCTATCGCGAGACCAAGGACGGCGAGCGCGAGAGCTACAACCCGCCGCGCTACGACCTGGATTACGACTTTAACCTGACCATTCACGTCAACACGCCGTACTTTACCGAGATCAACCTGCGCGTGAACGACTCCACCATCGATCAGCGTGGCTCCATCGAATATCGCGAGGCCAAGCGCCAGGCAACCGAAGTCCGCGATGCGCTGGTACAGCTGCGTCAGGAGACACGCGACAGCGTCGTGGCCGCCAAGGCCCCCAAGACCGCGGTCACCTGCCCCTTCTGCGGTGCAACCACCATTCCCGATGCCAGTGGACGCTGCGAGTACTGCGGCGGCGCCATCGGCGCATAGCCTCCGGCACGGAAAGGACCGATCATGGCCTTCGAGAGTGTCAACTATCAGTGCCCCGCGTGTGGCGGCCCCCTTCACTTTGCCAGTGCCGAACAAAAGCTTGTCTGCGACTACTGCGATTCGCGTTTTGAAGTCGAAGAAGTCGAGGCCCTCTATCGCGAGCGCCAGGACAAGGCAGATGCCAAAGCCGATGCCGCAGCCGCGGCCCCCAAACCTGCTGTCGACGATGCCGTGCAGGATCTGGCCCAAAACGCCGGCTACATCTGCTCGTCGTGCGGCGCCGAGCTGGTCTCGGACGGCACCGTCGCCGTTACCACCTGCCCATACTGCGGCAACTCCGCCGTGGCGCCCGGCCAGCTCTCGGGCGACTTCTCACCCGACCTGGTGATTCCGTTTAAGCTCGGGCGCGATGATGTTATGGCAGCACTCAAAGAGCACTACAAGGGCAAAATCCTGCTGCCCAAGAGCTTTGTCACCGGCAACCACATCGACGAGGTCCAAGGCGTTTACGTGCCGTTTTGGCTCTACGGCGCCCGCGTGGACGGCGAAGTGTACTTCGATGCGACCAACGAGACCGTGACCGAGGAATCCGACCGCACCGTCACGACCACCGACCACTACGACGCCTACCGTAAGGGCAAAATCTCGTTTGAGCGCGTGCCCGTCGACGGATCGTCCAAGATGCCCGACGGCCATATGGATGCTATCGAGCCGTTTGACTACGACGCGCTGCGCCCGTTCTCGGTCGCGTATATGCCCGGCTACATCGCCAACCGCTACGATGAGGATTGCGAGACCTGCAAGGCGCGCGCCGAGCGTCGTATGGAAGAAAGTACGATTTCGGCCCTGCGCGAGACCGTCGTCGACGAATATGACGATGCCACGGTCGAAAGCAAGCAGCTCGACTACACCTGGGAAGACAGCAACTACGCTCTGTTCCCCGTGTGGATGCTTTCCACCTCGTGGAACGGCAAGAGCTACCTGTTTGCCATGAACGGCCAAACCGGCCGCATGGTCGGCGAGCTGCCCTGCTCCAAGCCCAAGCTCGCCATCGCCTCGGTGCTGTTCTTTGTGATCGGGTTTGTCCTCTCCCAGATTCTCTTTATGGGCGAGAACGCCTTCAATCCGGACTACCTCACCTTTGATATCGAGGGCATCCTCATCAACATCGTCGCGCCGCTGATCATCGTAATCATCGGAGACGTGCTGCTGGTAGGCCAGCTCAAGACGGCCAACGAGGCCACCCACGCCGATTGCTACTGCGGTGAGCTCGACTTGACCGAGAAGCACGACACCTTCAGCCACACCGAGACCACCGTTGTCATGAAGGACAACAAGGACGATTAGCCATTCTAACCAATACCACCCGGCCTTTGACGAGAAAGGAAGATCACCATGGGACTCTTGAAAGCTGGATTGGGTGCTGCCGGCGGCGTCATGGCCGACCAGTGGAAGGAATATATCTATTGCGAATCGATGCCCGCTGACGTCTTGGCCTGCAAGGGCAGCAAGCGCACCGGCGGCCGCAGCTCCAACACGCGCGGCGAGGACAACGTCATCTCCAACGGCTCCGTCATCGCCGTCAACGACGGCCAGGGCATGCTCGTGGTGCAAAACGGCAAGATCATCGAGGTCGCGCTGGAGCCCGGCGAGTTTGTCTTTGACACCGGCAGCGAGCCGAGCGTCTTTAGCGGCAACCTGGGCGACTCCATCAAGGAGACGTTCGCCAATATCGGCAGCCGTTTTACCTTTGGCGGCGACGCGGGCAAAGACCAGCGCGTCTACTTCATCAACACCAAGGAGATCATCGGCAACAAGTACGGCACCGCCTCGCCTGTGCCCTTCCGCGTGGTCGACAACAACATTGGCCTGGATGTCGACATCTCCGTTCGCTGCAACGGCGAGTATTCGTACCGCATCACCAACCCGCTGCTGTTCTACACCAACGTGTGCGGCAACGTGACCGATAGCTACACGCGCGATAAGATCGACAGCCAGCTTAAGTCCGAGCTGCTCACCGCTCTGCAACCCGCCTTTGCCAAGATCTCGGAGATGGGCATCCGCTACAGCGCTATCCCCGGCCACACCACCGAGCTCGCCCGCGCGCTCAACGAGGTTCTCTCCGCCGACTGGCGCGACCTGCGCGGCGTCGAGATCGTGAGCTTTGGCGTCAACTCCATCGCCGCCTCGCAAGAAGACGAGCAAATGATCAAGGACCTGCAGAAGGCCGCAGTCATGCGCGATCCCACCATGGCAGCCGCCAACATCGCCAGCGCCCAGAGCGATGCGATGCGCGCGGCAGCCGCCAACCCCAACGGCGCGATGGCCGGCTTTATGGGCATGGGCATGGCGGGCGGCATGGGCGGCATGAACGCCAGCCAGCTGTTCGCCGCCGGCCAGGCACATCAGCAGGCCGCCCCACAGCCGGCTCCGGCACCCGCCCCCGCACCGGCTCCTGCCGCTGCCCCCGCGGCCGGCGCATGGACCTGCAGCTGCGGTGCCACCAACACCGGCAAGTTCTGCCCCGAGTGTGGCAGTCCCGCACCCGCCCCGGCACCGGCCAAGTGGTTCTGCCCCAACTGCGGCAGCGAAAACGGCGGCAAGTTCTGCAGCAACTGCGGAACGCCTAGGCCCTAACCCCTCTATCTGGTAATTGGCGGGGGTCCGCCACCCCCGCATTTGCTTCTATGGGTTTCGTTCGATAAAGGAGGACACCATGAAGACAACGTTCAAAAAGTCCGTACTCGCATTTCTGACATGCGTCCTGGCGCTCGCCTTTGCCCTGACGGGCTGCAGCGGCGGCGGCAAGGACCCCAAGGCCAACTTCGTCGGCAGCTGGGAACTCTCGGGTGGAACCCTGGAGGGCGAAGAGCTCACCGATGAGTACATGGATATGCTCAAGGAGTGGGGCCTCAACTGTATCCTGATCCTCGACGAAGACGGCACGGGCGTCCTCGACATGTTCCTTGAGGTCGCCGACCTGAAATGGGAGGCCAAGGACGCCACCACTGCAACCATCACCGCCGACGGCGATTCGCAGGACATGAAACTCAAGGACGGCAAGCTCGTCCTCGAGGTGGAAGGCGACAAGCTTATCTTTACGAAGTCCGACAAGGATCTGTCCGGTACGCTAAAAAAGGATCGCGAGGCGGCCGAGAAGGAAGAGGAGATCGATGAGGCCGTCGAAGACGACGATGTCCAGAGCGTCGAAATCTCCCCCGCCGTCACCGTCGCCGATGACGATCTGTGCACCATCACCATCACCGAGAAGTTCAAGGACGAATGGGGCGACATCGGCTTTGTCGTCAACATCACCAACAAGAGCGACAAGGACCTGACCTTCTACGCTCCCTCCGGCAAGACCAACGTCAACGGCACCATGAAGGAACCCTGGTTCTCGGCTAACCTGATGCCCGGCACCAACGCCACCGAGGAATTCACGTTCTCGAGCGGCGAGCTTGACAGCCTTGACGACCTGGTCAACACGACCATCGGCATCGACGCCTACCTGACCGATTCCTACGAGGACGTCGCCTCCTACACCGCAACCATCGCGTAGCGGCACGTAACATCAGCCGCGGATTGGCGGACGCATCCGCGCACTTGCCAGGCGGGGCCGCAGGAGTTGATCCTGCGGCCCCGTCGTTTTTATGCCGACAGCACAGCCGCACAAGCAGGCCGCCCGTCGTTTTCTGATGCAAAACGGCGGGCGGCCTATCTTTACGGCGCCGGAACACGGCGAGCGCGTCGATTACGGGCGCTCCATGTTGGGAACGATGCTGCCCTCCGTTACCGCGCGCACGGCCAGGCGCATGATGTTATCGTAGCCGGTCTTGCTTAGGATCTCCGAGATGCGACGCTTGATGGTACCCTCACTCATAAACAGCTCGGCCGCGATCTCGCGGCGGCTTTTGCCCTCGCAGGCAAGGCGCAAAATCGACAGCTCGACATCGTCGAGTGCCGCCGTGCCCGAAAAAATGCTTTCGGGCGGCTTGGGAAACGTGCAATAGCCCGCCAGCGTGGAGCGCATCACGGCGAACAGCTCGTCGATACCGACGTTCTTGTACACAAAGCTATCGACGCCCGCCTCGCGAGCCTGATCGACAAAGGTGATCTCGGGCATGCCTGTCATGATGATGACGCGGCACTCGGGCAGCTGCTCCTTGATGCGCGCCGCCGCCACGATGCCGTTTGAATCGTGTTCGGTGCACACGTCCATCAATATCATGTCCGGGCGCTCCTTGAGCGCGACACCCAAGGCCTCGGAGGCATCGGCGATCGCGGCGACGACGGTCATATCGGGCTGGTCGCCAACGGAGCGCGCCAGGCTTTCGCGCAGAATGGCCTGATCTTCGACAATTAACACGCGGATCATGAACTTCTCCTTTGGACCGTGGCGTTGGGGCTCAGCGGGATGGACACCGCAAGCGTAAAGGGCTGGGCGGCGTGGACTTCCAGGCCGCCGCCCAAATCTTGCGCGACATGCCTCATACCTGGGATACCCGTTCCCTCGCGATACGATACGGGGGCCGGGGACCCGTCGTTAGAAATCGTCATGCGCGCGACGGCGCTAGCATTCGTCCCCTCCTGCCACAGGCGCACGTGGACCCGATGCGCCTGCGCATGCCTGGTGGCATTGGTCGAGGCCTCGCGGATAATCTGCAAAAATGCGGCGGCGACACGCGCGTCCTCAGGCAGCGCACCCTCAACATCGATCTGCACACTCACCAAGCCAAAGGCGTGGACGATATCGCTCAGCTGCTCTGCAGGCTCGCTGGCACCGCCACTGCGCAAATCGGCGGCGATTGAGCGCAGCAACGGGTCAATCTGCTCGAGCGACTCATCATCCAGACGTCCCTCCTCCAAATAGCGATGAAGAATGGACAGGCGCTGGCCGATCACATCGTGAACGCGGGCACGCATACGTAGGTAGGCCGCATTGTCGGCAACCTTTTTGGCTTCTTCGATCTGGGCCTGGAGCTCTTGGCCAGCACGCTCAAGCAGGTGGTTGGCTTGCGCCAGACGGTCGTAGGCGTGTGCGTATTCCGTCACGTCCAGGCCGACGACGCGCTCGAACGGACGGCTCGAGACCGTAACGGAGTCACGCACGAACAGACGAATCTCGGAAGGAGAGATCTCGACCACGGCGCGATCCCTACCAAAGCGATCAAGGTCGATATGGGCGCGATTAGCGCTGCTTTCGGGCATTTGCATGCTCAGTTTGCGCAGGTCGTTCCATGTGCTGCTCATGTCGCCCAGGTCGGTGGGCATATGGAGCTCTACGAGGTTTTTGCGCATGCAGCGGTTCATGAGCAGCGGACGGCCCCTCGGGTCTAGATACAGGATGCCCACGGGAATCACGTTGATGGTCTCGATCGTCGAGAACATGGTGATATCCTCTTGGCGGTTACGGACGTCCATCAAGAGCGCCGCGATGGAACGGAACAGGAAGAACGCTCCCTCTGCGATAAGGACAACGGTCCACGCCGAGCCCATGGCAAAAACCACCGGTGGTGTAACGGCGACAACAAGCAACAGCTCGACCAGCATGACGGGACGACGATAGTGCACCATAAGTACCACGCCATAGGCAAAGATTGCGGCATTGAGCCACAACGCTCCGCCCATTGCCCTGGCGCAAACGTCAAGCGGCGCCACCAGATACGAGCCAGACGACGTGAACAAGATGAGCGCCGAAATCATCAGGTGAAGCACAAGACTCGCCTCGTAGGCGCAAATCACCTTACGGTTATAGGACGAGCGGCGCGATGCGATGAGCGGGACGTGGATCGTCTGCAGACACGCAGCCAGGGCAAAGACAACATCGAGCGCAACGATCTGGGGAAGTATGAGCGAAATCTGCATCGTCACTCACCCACCCTCGGCATCAAGACGATCATGCGCAGCTGACCGGACTCGCCCTCAAGGCGGTATGCCACGTTGCGCCCTTGCAAAGCGCTTTCGAGCTCTTGCGCAGCGGGCGTCTGCGAAAGATCTTCATCATCGTTGGAAAAAAGTGTGGCGCGCAGCTCGACGCTGCATCGGTCATGGTCGCCCAAGTGATACATAAGTGCCGGATGATCGGTGGTGTAGGCAAAAAACGCAAAGTCATACACGCAGTCGTACAGCGCGCTTACCGTACTGGCGTGCATCGGGCGCCGTATGGCAATAATCGAGGCGCAATCGACATCGATCGTGCGCAGGTCGCTTGCGAGCTCGTTGGCAATGAGCTGAATGCGGTCGCGGTCAAAACCGCTCTCCCCGTGCTGTGCCAACGTGAGCGACCCCTTCCGTTTGCAATAGGCAACGAGCATCTTGGCGCGCTGCAGCATGCGGTAGCGCTCGCGCGAAGATTCCTCGTCAGTCAACGGCGGCAGCGAGCTCAACAAGTCGTACATCTCTTCGAGCGCGCGGGCAAGCGCCTGGTCCACGTCTTGGACTAGCAAGGTCTCGGCCTCTTGATCTGCCAAATGTGTCTTAAGGTCGTAGTCGGCGGCAAGCAGCTCGTTTTGGCGTTGCAGCTCCATGCGACGATGTGCCAGTTCGCGATTGAGCTCGTTGAGCTCCGATACGTCTTGGGCAAGCAGGGCCGATCCCCCCAGCAGCGGAAAAGCACGATACATCACATCGGGATCGGACGCCACGGTAAAGGCATGGGCGCGGCCGTGCTCCTGGGTCCGCAGCTCCTCGCGCACGCCTACCGGCATTGGCTTTGACACCGGCGTGGCATAGACCTCCTGCAGGTCGCGCGTTAGAACTTTGAGGTCAAGCGGCAAGGTGTCGAAGATGCCGGCGATATCGTGGTACGACGGAATGACACCGCAATCGAGACAGATTTCCATCGCCACCACGCACATGATGCAATAGACGAGCGAAAAGTTGAGCCTCCATGCCCAGGGCACGCGCAGAGCATATGAGATGCCAAAGAATGCGCCGCCCAGCAGCACGAGCGCCGCCGTGCCCGAGAAACGTTGGATGCGAAAGGACGAGGACCGACCAACCAGGACAAAAAAGGCCACGAAGTTAAAGGCCGTCCACACGAGGAAGGCGAAATAACCCCGGCCGTACGTGTAATCGTTGCTCCAGGTGTCGCTTGTACGGTCAAAGCGGAAGACCTGCTGGTGAAAATCGTTGGTGAGCACAAATCCGATAAGCAGGATGGCCACAATCCACAGCGCAGCACGGTAGCGGCGACCCAGGCGGCGTTGCTCCAGGCCCGCAAGGCGCAGGCCGCAGAGCTGGTAGAGCAGCGGAATGAGCGTCATGGGCACGTAGTACAGGTACCACAGCAAGGTGGCATAGAACGGCGTGTACGACTTGTACTTGAGAATGACCTCGATCATCCACAGGGCACAGATGGTGGCGATGGCAACAAGGCGGCGGCGCAACACATAGTCCAAACAACGCAGATAGACCAACACGCCCCAAATCGAGAATACAATTGCGGCGACAAGCAGCGGGAGAGGGCTCGAATGGGTGAGCGCGTCCACGACCTCTTCGGACACCTCGCTATAGGCGGGCACGGCGTTAGAAAGTTTGGGGTCGAAGGCGAACAGCACCGGCAAGATCGCCAAAAGCATGAGGAACAGCGCGGTGATGGCGCCGGCGATAGCAAAGACGCGGTGACGGTACACCTGATGCGTTATGCCAACAAGGAATCGCGGCATGGCGAAGAGCCTGCCGCCCCTGGGATCCGCAACCGGAGCGGTCCGGGCGGCCGCGTGGCCGATATGTCGCTCGCGGGTACTCATAGTCCCTTTAGTGTACCGACAGGCGGGCCCAAAAAGCGGGCCGCATGTCCCAAAATCCGCAGACGGCAAGGCGCCCGGCGAGCAATAACTACTCGCCGGGCGCCTTGGTTAGAAGGCTATGAAGTTGAGCGTCTCAGCTTCCTTAGGACAGGTCCTCACCATTAGAAGCAATAACCTTCTTGTACCAGTCGAAGCTCTTCTTTTTGGAACGCTTGAGGGTACCGTTGCCTGCATCGTCGCGGTCCACATAGATAAAGCCGTAGCGCTTGGACATCTCACCCGTGCCGGCAGACACCAGGTCGATCGGGCCCCAGGTGGTGTAGCCCAGCAGGTCAACGCCGTCCTCGGTCACCGCATCGCGCATCGCGGCGATATGCTGGCGCAGGTAGTCGATACGGTAGTCGTCGTTGATGGAGCCATCCTCCTCGACAACATCCTTGGCGCCCAGACCGTTCTCGACCACAAACAGCGGCTTCTGATAACGGTCGTACAGGTCGTTGAGGGTGATGCGGAAGCCCAGCGGATCGATGGCCCAGCCCCACTGGCTCTCCTGCAGGTAGGGGTTCTTGGCGCCGGCGAAGGCGTTACCCTGGGTGCGCTCGACATCGGGGTTATCGGCACCGGCAGAGCAGCGGGTGCTGTAATAGCTAAAGCTGATGAAGTCGACGGTGTTAGCGGCCAGGATCTCGCGGTCCTCGTCCGTCATGCCCACATCGATGCCTAGACGCTCGAGCTTCTTGACGGCATATGCCGGGTAGTAGCCGCGGCTCTGGACGTCGACGAAGAAGTAGTTGTCCTGGTTATCGAGCTGCGCCTGGCGCACATCGCCCGGACGGCAGCTGTAGGGGTAGTAGCTACCCGCGGCGAGCATGCAGCTTGGCCAGGCCGCGGCCGTCCACGTCGTAGGCACCCTCGCACTGGTTGGCAGCCGTTGCGCCGCCCCACAGGAAGTCTTTACGGAAAGCCATACATCGATCCTTTCACACGCTGTTGTCATAGGCTCAGTATCCCTGCAAACGGGGTACCGCCCAACGGCAACGGCACAGGCCGATACTTCTTTTCGCGTGCAGGCGCCCGGCAGCCACCCCACCTGACACTTTTTGATACCCGCCTGCCCAAACCGCCACAAAGGGGACAGGCGCCTTTGTGGCGGTTTGGGGCGATTTGTCTCGATCTGTAACAGGTAGGCCGCCAAAACCGGGCCAGGTGTTACAGATTGAGATTGTTCGGTCAGTCCTTTGCAGTTTGTCTAAATCTGTAACAGGTAGAGACGATTTAGCCCGCTAGATGTTACAGATCGAGACAGAAGATTCTAGTCGCAGGCGATGTCGAGGTTTTTGCCGATGAGACCTACGTAGCCGCCTTCGCTCAGCAACTCATTTGACTGAATAGGAAAAAAAGGAAAAAATAGGAAAAAAAGGAAAGGAGACTTATGACTGAAACCATCTTCTCCCCCTCATTTGGAAATCGTCCGTCCTATCTGGTGGGACGCGGGAGCGTGATTTCGACATTCATCTCCGGCCTTGAGCAGGAGCCGGGCAATCGAGACCGAGCCATGCTCATGCTCGGCCAGCGAGGCAGCGGCAAAACGGTTCTGTTGTGGGAACTTGCCGATCGCGCCCGCAAGCTCGGCTTTGTTGTCGCCACGCCCACCGTAGCCTCCGAGGATATGCTCGAGCGCATTGTTGAGAAAATCCAGGAAGCGGGCGAGCCTTACGCCAACAAGCATCGTCTCCCCAAACTTACAGGTGGCAGTTTGAGCGTCTTCGGTTTCTCAGCCGGCCTCGAGTTTACGCGCGACGTACAGGAAACTAAGAGTTTCCAGTTCAAATTCACGCAGTTGGCACGCAAGTTAACCGAGCAGGGACACGGCATCCTCATCCTCATCGACGAGCTCCAGGCAAATTCACCCGAGATCAGACAGCTCGTCACCGCCTATCAAGAGCTGGTCGGCGAGGGACTCAACGTCGCGCTCGTCATGGCGGGCCTCCCGGGAGCAGTCTCCGCGACACTCAACGACCGCGTACTGACATTTCTCAACCGCGCACGCAAAGTCACGCTCGAACCGCTTTCAGTCGGAGATGTCGATGCCTATTATCAGCGGGCTTTCGAAGAGCTCGACCTTGATATTCCAGGCGATCTTCGCCTCCGTGCCGCTCGTGCAACCCAAGGATCGCCCTATATGCTGCAGCTCATCGGCTACAACATCGCCAATCGCTGCCAGGCAGGAGAATACGTAACGCCAGAGCAAGTCGACGGAGCTATCGAAGCGTCAAAGGCCGATTTCGAAAACGATGTTTGTGAAACGACGCTCGCCGCGCTATCGGACCAAGACGTCGCGTTTCTCGACGCAATGACTGATGACAAAGACGGCGTGTCGCGCATCTCCAATGTGGCCGAGCGCATGTCAGTCACACCCGACTATGCGCAAAAGTATCGCCGACGCCTCATCGACGCCGGCGTTATCGAACAGGCACGCCGCGGTTACGTGCGTTTCGCTGTTCCATATATGGCTGACTATCTGCGCAGCCAGCTCTAGACAGCCACCACAATGGGGACAGGCACCTTTGTGGTGGCTGGGGGGCGGTATGTCTCGATCTGTAACAGGTAGAGACGATTTAGCCCGCTAGATGTTACAGATCGAGACAGAAGATTCTAGTCGCAGGCGATGTCGAGGTTTTTGCCGATGAGGCCTACGTAGCCGCCTTCGGCTGCCTTGGGGCTGTCAGCATGGCAGAGAACCCACTTGTCGGCCTTCCAGTAGCAGTAGCTGTCGCCGGCAGCAGGCATATCGGCCGCAGCCTCGGGACGCGGACCGTTGGTACCGGCGGGCAGCGCCACCATCACCTGGAAGCCACCGTCGTCGACCATGCACGGCGTGTAGTGGAGCGTGGTGTTGAAAACCTCGACAACCTTGCCCGCCGGCACGCGAAACGCCTTGACGCACGCGGTGTCGAGCTTGCCGCCCTCGATCTCCCAGCGATGCGCCACGAGTAGGATAAAGTCACGCGCCCCCAGGTTGAACTCGCTCGCGCGGTGGTACTCCAGGCAGTTGAGACGCGTGTTGTGGCCATTGCACCAGCCGAGCTGGAAGGGGCGGCCGCCAAACATGAGAAAGCCCAGTTTATCGGCACCCTTAACGCCCTCGAGCTCCGGCGTACTCGCTACGTACTTACTGCCCTCGGGGATGGGCGTAGCGGAGAGTGCCTCGACGAGTGGAGCGGTCAGGCCGGACGGGACGTCGTCCCACACGCGGCCATAGGACTTGAACTCGGGATCGTTGACAGAGTAGATATGCATGTTCACTCCTGTTCGTAAATGTGACTATACGAACATTCTAGAACAAACATGAGCGATTTTGAACGCTCGTCCAGACCACTCAACAAAAAGGCGCCCCCGCATAAGCGAAGGCGCCCAATGTGCATGTTTTGGGCGATAAGCCCTTACGCCTGCTGATAGTGCAGGTGCTTCTCGTCGATATCGGCCAGGTCGCGGTCGAGGTAGCGGCGCGCGAGCCAGTTTGCCATGGGAAGGTTCTGGTCCAGGTAGTTGCCGCACTCCTCGGGAGCGGCTCCGGGGACATCGCCCTCAAAGTCGGCGACAAACTCAAACAACTCACGCACGAGCGGCAGAATCTCCTCGCTCGTTACCTCACCAAAAACGACCAGGTAAAAGCCCGTGCGGCAGCCCATGGGGCCAAAGTAGACAATGCGGCTCGACCACTCGGCATGGTTGCGAAGGAATGTCGCGCCTAGGTGCTCGATGGTGTGGCACTCTGCCGTGTTCATGACCGGCTCCTTGTTGGGCGTGGTCAGGCGCAGGTCAAAGGTGGTAACGACAGCGGCGGTCGCCGGATCGCGGTCGATGCGGCTTACATACACGCCGGGCTCAAGCTGCAAATGGTCAACGGAAAAACTCGCGATGCGCTCCATGGCAGATCCTCTCGATAGTCAATTTGGGACGGGGCTCTTTTAGCTGGTTCGAATGGTCGCACCAATCATACCAGTCAAAAAAGCCCCGTCCCAAATGAGCTGCCCGGGACGGGGATCAATGAGTTTTTAATCCCCGTCCCAGAAAAATCATGCTAGGCAGTGTACGAAATGGTCGCGTCGACGGCTTTGCCGCCCTGCGGCCCGGCGTTGCCTTTGCCTAGATCTCACGCACGCTCTGACGCTCGACAAAATAGGTCGATACGGCTGTCTTGCAGGTATAGCTCTTGGGATTGCGGATGTTGCCCACCAGGCGGCGCACCGCGATCTCGCCCACCTCGTGCTTGGGAACGTGCACCGTGGTGAGCGGCGGGTTGGAGAAGGCGCCCAAAGACAGATCGTCAAAGCCGATGATCGAGACATCCTCGGGCACGCGTATGCCGTGCTCGTTGAGCGCGCGCATGGCACCCACGGCGAGCACGTCGTTTTCGGCAAAGAAAGCCGTCGGCAGGTCGTCGCGCGAGACGCTGTCGAGCCATGCGCCCATGTCGCGATAGGCGCCCTCGAGCGTGGTGCCCAGCGTAACGCGCCATGTCGGGTTGGCCTCAAGGTCTGCGTCCTCAAGCGCTTGGCGATAGCCGCGCTCGCGATCCTTAAAGTTGCGGATGCGAAGGTCGCCTGCCAGATAGCCGATCTGTCTGTGACCTTTCTCGATGAGGTGATCCACGGCGCGCAGCACCGAGTCGGTGTTGGCAATGACCACGGCATCGAAGTATTGACGATCGCTCCAGCCATCGAGCACGATCAGGTGGGCGGCAGCGTTGGCAAACAGGGCGTAGTCTTCCTCGCCCAGCTCGGTGCCCATCAGCACGATAGCGGCGGACGGATCGGCGATCAGGCCCTCGACCTGCGGACGCACGGCGTCCAAGTCGCTAAAGTCGAGCGAGACAAAGCTCGTGCTCATGCCGTGACGACGCGCCTGGCGCTCCACGCCCTCGATGACCGCGGGATGGAAGGTGCTCTCGTCCAGAATGGCGCCCGTCTTGCGCGCGAGCACAAACTGAATGCTCTCGAGCTGCGTCGACTGCTGATAGCCAAGCGATTGCGCGCACTCCAGGATGACCTTGGCGGTCTCTTCACTCACGCTGCGCTTGCGGTTGAGCGCGTTGGACACGGTCGCAGGCGAAAAACCGGTGATGCGGCTGATCTCGCGAACACTTGCTTTGGCCATTGTTCCCCCTAGCAACGGCCGTGGCGGAGCATCGCAACTTGATGACTCGACAACTAAACGACCGCAAATTCAATCTAAACAGAATAGTAAATGTTTATGAGCTAGTTTAGCCTGTTGTCAAGCGAAGTGGCACGACTATTCCCCCAACGGGCACATTTACTCGGTAGCTAAAAAAGCCCCGTCCCAAATTGACTACATGGGGCGGGGCACGGAAATCATTTAGCCAAGAACACGGGCCATGCGCGTCTTGAACTCGGACAGGAAGCGCGGGGCATCCACGGTCAGCGCCACTAGCGCGCTCTTGTCCGGATCGGACAGGCGATGCTCGTCGCAAATGGTGCGGCCGCGATACTCGCCCAGCAGATCAACACGCAGGTTGCAGCCGAGCGCACCTACAAGCGTGGGGTCAATCGCCACGGCAACGGCCAGCGGATCGTGCAGCGCACAACCACCCAGGTAGGGTGCGTTCATCTCGTACGAGCCAATGTAGTGCTCGACCATGCTCGCAAATGCGCAGCCGGCCATGGTGCCCGAGCCCGTCCATCCGGCAATGTCGCGACGCGTGAGCACCACGCGATGCGTCACGTCCAGACCCACCATGGTGAGCTTGCGGCCCGAGCGCAGCACGGCATCGGCCGCCTCGGGATCGCTTGCCATGTTGGCCTCAGCGCCCGCGCTCACGTTGCCGGGCACGGTCAGGGCGCCGCCCATCACCACCACGCGGCCGATAGACATCACCGCCGCCGCATCGCGCTCCAGGGCAAGCGCCAGGTTGGAGAGCGGGCCGGTCGCTACGTAGACCAGATCGGGACCATAGGTGCGCGCGGCATCGATCAGATAATCGACTGCAGCGTTGCCGTCGGCCGACGTCGCCCCCACCGGCTCGTAGGACGACGCGGGCACGCTCGCGCCGCCGATGCCGTTCTTGCCGTGAATGAGTACGGTGGACGCCGGCGGCGTATAAGGCTCAGTCGCCTGCAGAGGACGGTCGGCGCCCAGGTACACCGGCACCTCGGGACGGCCCAACAGGTCCAGCACCGCCAGGCAGTTGCGCGCCGACTGGTCGACGCGCACATTGCCAAAACACGTGGTAATGCCCACGAGCTCAACCTCGGGGCTCGCGATGGCATAGGCAAGCGCCATCGCATCGTCCACACCCATATCCAGATCAAGGATCAGCTTCTTGATTGCCATTGTTCTACTCCGCTTCTCCGTCTTGTACTAAATCGTCTAAACCAAACACGCGCTCAACTTCGGCGCGCGTGGGAATCGACTGCTGCGCGCCCAAGCGCGACACCGTCACCGCCGAGGCGCGAGCACCCGCGGCCATGCACTCAAAGAGTGGCAAGCCCTCCAAACGAGCCGCAGCAAGCGCACCGATAAATGTATCGCCCGCGGCCGTCGTATCGACCACCGCGCTCGAAAGCACCGGCATGCGCAGCAGCTCGCCGTCGTCGCCGAGCGTAACCGAGCCGGCGCCGCCCAGCGTGATGACCGCGGCTTCGGCACCCTTGGCGAGCAAGGCATTGAGCGCCGCGACGCAGCTCGCATCGTCTGCAGGCAAGATGCCCGTCAGCATCTGGCACTCAGTCTCGTTGGGACAAACCAGGTCGACTGCAGGCCAGACCTCCGCAGGCACTTCGCAGGCAGGCGCTGGATTAAAGACCGTATAGAACCCCAGCTCGTGAGCGCAAACAAGCGCCTCGGCCGTCGCTGCAAGGTCACATTCGCCCTGGGCGATAAAGACGCTTCCGGCAGCCGGGGCAATATCGCTGGCGTCGCCGTCGAGCTCATCGGCCACCAGGCGCCTCAGCGCGCGAGCAACGTCCTCGCCCGCGAGCGCATGGTTAGCGCCCGGCGACAGCACGATGCGGTTATCGCCCTCACAGCGAATGATGGTCGCCGTTCCCGTCTCCACGTCGTCGCGACACGCCACAAAGTCACAGTCCACGCCAGCATCTTGGAGCCCCGCCACGAGCGACGAGCCAAACGCGTCGCGGCCGACCGCGCCGATCATGCGCGTGCGCGCGCCCATGCGCGCAGCTGCTACGGCCTGGTTGGCGCCTTTGCCGCCGGCGTTGGTGATAAACCCGCTGCCGCCGACGGTCTCGCCCGCACGCGGCATGCGCTCGCACGCCACCGAAAGGTCCATGTTCATGCTGCCGAACACCGCAACGATGCCGCAATCTGCCATGGAAACCTCCTCGTCCGCGGGCTCTGCACCCGCTGTCGGCCGTCAATCGTGCGCTCTCGCACTTCTATAACTTTAGTTCACTTTGATGTGGACGCGCACTTGAGCTTACGCCAGCAGCAAGCATTCACAGGAGTAGGCGGCTACAATGAAAGCGTGCTGATTATTCTCGTCATTGGATGATGTTTTATGGAACAATTCCCGCGATCGAGCTCGCGCAGCTCACGCCATGCGAGCGATCAACAAGCGCCGCACGAACGTTCGCGCACTAACCGCCAAACCACCGAGCCGCGCCGCGCTGCAGGCTCCCATCGCTCGCCCGCCAACAAGGGCGCCCGCACCGACAGCGCCGCAAAAGAACAGGCGCCCACGCGTCCCAAATCTCGCTACATCCCCGCCCTCGACGGCCTTCGCACGCTCGCCGTTGTCGCGGTGGTGCTCTATCACCTCAACCTCACGTGGGCACAGGGCGGCCTGCTCGGTGTCACGATCTTCTTTGTGCTCTCGGGATACTTGATCACGCGCCTGCTCATCAACGAAATAGCAAAGACCGGTCGTATCGATCTTAAGAGCTTCTGGATCCGCCGCATCCGTCGCCTGTTCCCCGCCGTGGTAACCGTCGTGGTGGTGACCTGCGCACTGTGCACTGTCTTTAACCATGTGATGCTCACCAAGATGCGCCCCGACATCCTGCCGTCGCTGCTGTTCTTTAATAACTGGTGGCAGATTATGCAGGACGTTTCGTACTTTAACGCCTTGGGCGACCCCTCGCCGCTCACGCACTTTTGGTCGCTTGCCATCGAGGAACAGTTCTATCTTATTTGGCCGCCGCTGCTGCTCGCCATGGTGTCGGTGCACATGAGCAAGCCCAACACGCGCCGCGTGGTCCTGGGCCTTGCCGCGGTATCCGCCGTCGCCATGATGGTGCTCTACAACCCCGCCACCGACCCCAGCCGCGTGTACTACGGCACCGACACCCGCGTGTTCTCGTTGCTGCTGGGTGCCTGGATGGCCTTTATTCCCGATCGCGACCTGGCGCCTGCGCGCCTTGTCCGCCATCTGGGGCTCGACCGACTGGCCGGCGCCGGCAAGCACGACAAGTCAAAGAGCGACACCGCCGAGGCCGCCACGACAAAGCCAAGTGAGCCTGCACGCTTTTGGTCCTCCCCCGCATCCATCGATTTGATGGGCGGCGTTGGCCTGGTCGGACTCGCCGCCATGGTCGCGCTCACCAACGGCTATACCGCGTTTCAGTATCGCGGAGGCACGCTGCTGTGCTCCATCCTCACACTGATGGTTATCGCGGCATGTGTGCAGCCCCAGGGCATGGTCGCACGGGCCTTGGCCGCCGAGCCGCTCGTATGGATCGGCAAGCGCTCCTACAGCATCTACCTGTGGCACTATCCGCTGCTGCTGCTTATGAACCCGGTCGCCAACATCAACGATACGCCCTGGTGGCAGTACATTTTGCAGGTGTTGTTGGTGGTCGCCGTGGCCGAGTGCTCCTATCGCTTTATCGAAACGCCGTTTAGGAAGGGCGCTTTTGGGCGCACCGTTTCCGAGCTCCGCGACGGCACCACCACGCCCGCCGGCTGGATGCGCGCACATGTCCCCACCTGCGCCGTTTGCGCCGTCGTGCTTGTTGTGGCGCTGGGCGGCCTGGTCTTTGTGCCCGACACATCCGCGCTGAGCGGCGAGGGCGCCGAAATCCTAAACAAGGAAGCCAAAAATGCAAAGCCTCAAGATCAGCGGGCGGCCGATGACACCGACAAAGATGACGACGGCTTCCCCGACGGAGCCTACGACCTGCTAATGATTGGCGACTCCGTGTCCCTGCGCGCCGTCGATGCCTTTGACGGCGTGTTCCCGCACAGCCACATCGATGCCGAAAAGGGCCGCCAGTTTGATGCGGGCCGCGCGACATTTGAGGGCTATATCCAGCAGAACCTTGCCGGCAAGATCGTGGTCTTTGCCCTGGGCACCAACGGTTTGGTAACGGACGCCCAGGTCGACGCGATCATGGCCGACGCCGGTGATCAGCGTATTGTCGTGTTTGTAAACACGCGCAGCCCGCAGCCGTGGGTCGGGCCCACGAACCAGGCCATCGCCAACGCCGCTACGCGCTACAAGAATGTACGCGTTATCGACTGGTACGGGCACAGCGCCAACCGCAACGACCTGTTCGATGGCGACGGCACGCATCTTTCGACCGCCGGTGTGACCGAGTACCTTAAGCTCATCCACGATGCCGTCAAGAAGGACCTACCCGTGCACCCCGAGGACCACGTTAACGATCCGCAGCCGGCGGCTGTCAAATCCGCTGCCGAGGCACTCGTCAACGCCCTTGCCTACAAACCGCACAAGCTAGGCACCGACAAGTAACGCACAGCCAAATCTGCTTACAATCCGGCACTTGGGACCACTTCCGCGACTTACAAAGCCGCCTCTGGGCTGTTAGTTCACCCCAGAGGCGGCTTTATAGCTGCACATCGGTATATAACTAGCACCCTATAGCAGACAAAAACAGGCCGCAGCCCATGGCGGCGGCCTGTTTAGAGTCCAAGAGAGGTGCTACGCGCTGTAACCCATCGCTTGCAGAACAAACATAACGACCGTCAGCACCGTAATAACGCCGATAGTCGCCCAAGTGAGCACATTCCACACACGGCCGTTGCGGTTGGCGCCCATAATGTGTCGATCGGCGGCAATAACCACCTGGAACACCAGAACCACGGGCAGCAACACGCCGTTGATGACTTGCGAGGTCATCATAATCTGGAACAGGTCGACGCCGGGCATGAGCACCAGCACGGCAGAAATGCCAATGATTGCCGTAATGATGCCGCGATAGACCGGGGCCTCGTCCCAGCTGCGATCGGCACCGCGTTCCCAGCCAAACGCCTCGCAGATAGCGCTGGACGTAACGCCCGGCAGCACGCAGGCGGCCAAGAAGCTCGCCGCGACCAGGCCCGAGGCAAACAGCACCGTGGACCACTGGCCCGCAATGGGCTCCAGCGCGCGGGCAGCGTCTGCAGCGTCGCTAATCTGAATGCCCGCGGGGAACAATACCGTACCGGTCGTGATGATAATAAAACCGGCAATGACATCGGCGGCAATCGAGCCGCTCACGGTATCGATGCGCTGCAACACGATATCGTCCTCGCCCGCATTCTTATCGACCACGTTGTTCTGTGCCAGGAAAATCATCCAGGGCGCGATGGTGGTACCGATCGTCGCGACCACAAGCGACACGTAGCTGGGGTCATTTTGAATGTTGGGTACAACCAGATCGACCGCCACCTCGCCCCAACTGGGACCAGCCATAATTGCAGCGACAATGTAGGTCACAAACACGCAGCTCACCAGCAACAGAATCTTCTCGATGCGCTGGAAGCTACCCGACATGGTAAGCATCCAAACCATCAGCGCCACAAGCGGCACCGAGATGCTCGCCGGCACGCCAAAGAGGGCAAGGCCGCTCGCGATACCCGCAAACTCCGAAATGGTCACGGCTGTGTTGGCAATCAGTAGCGCCGCCATGGCCAACACACTCCTGCGCACGCCAAAGCGCTCGCGAATGAGCGAGGCCAGGCCCTTGCCCGTCACGCAGCCGCAACGCGCCGCGGTCTCCTGCGTCACGATGAGCAGCACGGTCATGACGGGAAGCATCCAGAGCATCTTGTAGCCATAGCTGGCACCGGCGCTGGAATACGTGGCGATGCCGCCGGCGTCATTGCCCGAAAGCGCCGCCAGAAGGCCAGGGCCCATGGCACCAAAGATGGCCGCGATGGTCAGCTTTTGCTTGGTGCCCTGCTTTTGCTTGCTATTTTGCACGCGACCACCTAACCCATGACCGACATGGTGAGCAGCACCGCAGCGGCACAGTATGCCACGCACGAGATCATGACGGCAATGACGTTCATGGCGGTACCCGACGTATTGAGGTCGTGCTCGTCACGCCAGAACAGCACCATCAGGTAAATCACAGCGCTCATGTTACCAATCAGGCAGACGATGGCCGCGATGTTAAAGCAGCCGGTAAAGAGCTGCTCCTCAAGCATGGGCGCGTCGGGGAACGCCGTGGTGCGCACCAGCTGAGCGCACAGGTAGGTCACGAGCGACAGGATCAGGCCCATGCCCGTGCTCTGGAAGAAGAATCCCAGATACGGCTTGGGTTCATCGTCATGGCCGTCGTACTCCAGGAAGTAGTTCTTGACGAACGACACCATACGCGAGGCAGCCAGCAGCACGAGCGGCATGGCGCACATGGGGAACACCACCAGATGCGCGGAGCCCAGCGCCGTCCCCAGCACTGCCGCCATGATGCACGAGGAAATGCCCCACACGACAACCCAGTACTGGCGATGCACAAACCAGCTGAGCACATTCGTCGAGTCGTCGGACGCGCTATCGCCCGAGCCGACGCCTGCGATCTGCAGGTCCTCCTGGTGCTCCTCGGCGATAACGTCCATGGCGTCGTCGAAGGTCACAATGCCCAAGATGTGGCGGTTCTCATCGCAAACGGGGATGGCGACCAGGTCGTACTTGGTCATCTCGTCCGTTACGTCTTCCTGGTCCTCGTCGGGCGACACATAAACCAGGTCGCGGTAGGCCAGCTGGCCCAGCGTGGCGTCGCGGTCGGCCACGATCAGCGTGCGCAGCGAGAGCACGCCGGTCAGCATACCGCTCGGATCCTCGGTATAGACGTAGTAGACGCTTTCGAAATCCTCGTCGAGCTTGCGGATCGCCTCGATGGCGTCACCGACCGTCGCCGTGGCGGGCAGGGAGACAAACTCCGAGGTCATAATGCGACCGGCAGTGTTTTCCTCATAGCCCAGCAGGTTACGAATCGCCTTCTCCTCCTGAACGCCCATCAGGCGCAGAAGCTTCTCGGCCTTCTCGTAATCGAGCTCGTCGATCAGGTCGGCGGCGTCGTCCGGGTCCATCATGGCCAGCATCGACGACGCATCCGTGTCGGACAGGCCCTCGAGCATCTCGGTCATGAGCTCGTCGTCATCGAACTCCGAGATGGCCTCGGCGGCCTGGGCGGTGTCGAGCTGCGCGAACACCTGCGCGCGCAGGCGAGGATCGAGCTGCTCGATAATGTCGGCAATGTCGGCAGGATGCAGCTCGCCGAGCGTCTTATGCGACACCGACAGCTGGATGTTCTTAGTCGAGCGATCGAGCAGGTCCATGTAGGACCAGGCGATGATGTCCTCGCCGAGCGGTTTGCCCAGGTGCTTCATAAAGCCCTCGACGACATGTTCAAGAGCGGGGCTGATTGCGCGCAGCAGACCGCGGGCACCGACTTCGGCACCCAGCAGGCGCAGCTGATTTTCGCCCGACATGGAAAACTTGATGTCGTTTACGCGCACGACCTTCATGCCCTGCGTGTCGACGATTTGTTTATTGAGCACGTCGCGCGCGAGCAAGAGTTCGGTCGGCTGCAGGTACGAAAAACGGATTTCGGTGGCCGACGTCTTAAGGTATACGCCCGTCTCGTCGATACGGTCGACCCATTTTCGCCAGCTGATCATGAACGGCGTCTTGCCGGGACCGCGGAACGCGAGCGACGTCACGTGCGGAAAAACTTCGCCGGTAGCAATGCCAAAATCGTTCACAACGCCGAGCTTTTCGCCATCGACGTCCAAGACCGGCAGCTTGAGCATCTCACTCAGATAATTCACTGGTGCTCCCCATCATTATTCCTTCGGACCGTGGCCATGCCGGCACGCCATCCGTGGACTTTTAGATATGTATACGCATGCGCGGGCGGCACACCGCTCGGCGCTCACACCCCGTGCATGCGCAAGAAGCACCTGCAAGGGGTCATCGACTGTATGGTCGAGGTTTGGATTTCACCTGCAACCTTTCTCTTGACCCTTGTTATCCGCAGTAACTATAGCATCAGCATCGCGCCGTGACGCCAAATTTATGCTCCAAACATCGCAGGCATATCAAACGCTGACGCATCCGTGACATAGTCGTTTAAGAACGTCCCCCATGACTAGTCTGCGGTGTCGTTATCTCCGGCGAGCTGGGGAAACACGGCGTTCTTGGGCATGGAAGTCTTCGTTAGCGAGGTGAGTTTTTTGCTCAGCGACGTATCCGTCTTAACCAAATCGCTCAGCGTCACGATCTTGTAGCCCTTGGCGACAAGGCCATCGATGATCTGCGGCAGCGCTTCGAGCGTCTGTTCGGAGCACTCGTCGCTATCGGTGAACAAAACAATGTTGCCCGGAGTCACCGATTCGAGCACTGTCGAAACCTGTTCGTCGGCGCCGTTGAGCAGCCAGTCGCCCGAATCGATATTCCACGAGACCACGGCAGACACCAGGTCCATCGCATCGATCCAGTTTTGCTCGTCAAACGCGGCGTAGGGAGCACGCAGCAGCATCGTCTCGACGCCGGTCGCCGACTTAATCGCCTCGGTGCCCTTCGTGATCTGCTTGCGCACCGCCTCGCGATCCTTGCCCTTGAGCGAATCATCGCTGTAGCTGTTGGAGCCGATCTCGCATCCGGCATCGACAATCGCTTTGGCAGTAGCGGGCGAGGCTTCCGCAGCATCGCCCGAAAGGAAGAACGTCGCCGTGACGCCCTTTTCCTTGAGCACCTGCAAGACCTGCTTGGTCGCGCCGCTCGGACCCTCGTCAAATGTCAGGGCCACGTACTTTTCGTTGCCCTTGGGCGCTACGCTCGCGCACTCGACTACACAGTCGGTGGCGGGCACGACCTCGCCGCGGTCCTGCGTCTTGCCCGACTGCTCGCCGACCCATACCTCGGAGCGGCCCTGAACGCCCCAGGTTTTAACGTATTCGATAGCGCCCGTGCCCTCGACCTTCAACTTAGGCTCAATGGTCGTGGCCTGGACCTCGTGCTTCTCGTACGTGTCGCGGCCGTCTTTGACCGTCACTTTCTCGCCGCCCGTTAGCTCGCGGCTATTCCACTTGCCCTGCTTCACCCGTTTGCCGTCCACCTTCACCGACAGCTTTTCGCCGCCACGGCGGGTAAGCACGCTATCGTCGACAGCCAACAAGTCGCCGGCATCGTAGGTGTCGGTCAGGCCTTGGTCATCGATAAGGTTCTGCAACGTGGAGCCCACGCGCACCGAAGCCTGCTCCCCATTGAGCACAATGTCCACGCTGCGATTGACATAGCCCACGACGGCAGCGATAAACAGCACGAGCGCACAGCCGACAGCGATGAGCGCATAGGGCAGGCGGGACGGTCGGCGCGGTGAGCGCCCGTTGCCGATGCGCGCGCTGCGATCGCTAAACCCACGGCTATGGTTGAGGTACATCGCGCCGGGTTTACGGCGACGTCGACGCTGACCGCTGGGCAGCTGCCCCAGGTCGCGTCGCGCCGTCGGACGCGCACCCGAGCGCCCGTTTAAGTTAGATCCGTTTTGGCGCATGTGCCCTCCCCCATAAACACAGCGAGCCGGAGCAACATGTCTCCGGCTCGCCTCCCATCATTTGGTACGTCGCTATTTGCTAGCTTTTGACGAGCCCCCGCTCGCCTTTTGATATTCGTCCTTAAAGGCCTTGAACATACCGCGCGTCTTACCGAGCTGCTTGCCCAGTGCGCGACTGCCCTTGTCCACGGCGACCGACCCCTTGTCATCGAGCACCTTGGCGCCCTTCTTGACCTTATCGCCCACCACGACACTGGCCTCGGCAGCCTTGGCGGCCGCGCCACCCGAATACCCGAGCGACTTGACCTCGTCCGAGACAATCATCGCGCCGTTCTCGTAGCCGCGCAGCATCGTCGGCGGCATCTGCGTGTCGCCCACCAGCACACTCGAGGCAGTGCCGGCGGTCACGTAGAACGTCTGCACGATACCCGAACGCGGCTTGAACTCAACGTCCGAGCAGTAGCCCACGACATCGCCCGATTCCGTGCGCACGTCCATGCCAACCCAGATGATGCAGTCGTCCAGGTTGATATCGAGGCGCTTGGCCGCGGCGGCATCGTAGGTGCCCTTGACGTCGTCGACCGCGACAGCACCCTCATAGACGCCGATGGCATCGAGCGCCACAAATCGATCGGGGCGCTCGATCATGCCCGCGATATCGGACTGGCGAACCATAAAGCCCACCACGCGCGTACCGCCCGGGGTAAAGACCGGAAAGTGAATCTTGCCGAGCTTTTTGGGGCTGCGCGGCGTGCCGTCCTTTTTGGTGCGCTTGTCTTCGGCAGGCTTACGATAAACCTTGACGCCGACAAAATCCCCTGCGCGCATTATGCCTCGGTCGAGGGCTCCGTGGCCTCGGTGTCGGCCTCAGTGACGTTCTCGACCACGACGTCGGCAGCGGGCGTCACGTTGCCGCCCGAGATGGCGTCGTTGAGCTGCTCGCGAAGCTGGTCCATGCGCTCGCGGGCCAGGTCGACCTTGGCGCGCAGGTCATCGGTCTTGGCGTCGACCATCGGACCAAAGTCGTTGACCGCGGCACGAGCCTCCTCGGCACCGTGCTCGTAGGTGTCGCGCAAGTTGTCCCAGGCATCGTTGGCGATATCGGCGGCCATGGCACGGGTCTCGGCACCCGAGCGCGGGGCCAGAGCAACGCCGATGATAGCGCCGGCGGCAGCGCCAAAGAGCGCACCGGAGACAAAGCTGAAAGTCTTTCCCATGATCATTCCTCTCCTGCGGGCACCTCGATGCCCACCGTTTGAATGCTGTCCATTATACCCGCAGCGCAACACTTGCCGTCGCGCACATCTGCGTACGGTAAAAGCGCAGGTACATGATAGTGATAAGCGAGTGATCCTACTCCTGCGGCATGGCAGGCATGGCTACCGTGGCCGCCGGGTCCTCGCCGGCGCCATCAACGAGCGGAAGCGCAGCTTCCTGTGCGGGGCCTGCCGGAACCGTCGCCGCGCCACCGTAGACGGCAGCGGGGGCCTCGTGGCTCTCGGCGGTCGCGCCCTCGGTGTCGATTGCCTCCTGCAGCTCATCGTCAAAGCTCGGAACACCCTGGGGCTCCACGGGCTCGGACTCAACAGCTTCCTCAGCAGCTGCCTCGACGCCGGGTTCGGAATCGGCAGGAGCCTCGCCTTCGGCCCCGTCCTCGGCGTTTGCGGCGGCGATGGCCTCGTGCGGATCCTTGCCCTCGGCCTCGGCGCGCATACCCAGCACCAGGTTGCGCAGGCCCGCGACCGTGCCCTCCACGTCAGGGGCAGGCTGGTCGGCGTGCAGATAGGCCCAGTCCATCATAAAGGTCGCCGAAGACAGCGCGCCGATGGCCAGCGCGTCATCGGGGCATGAAAGCTCAACCTCAAAGACACGCTCATCGTGCTCGCTTACGCGGGTACGGCCGCACGAAATGCTGCCGGCGAGACCGGTCTCGTTCATGAGCTCCACTGTCACGTGCTCAAGCAGATGGCAAAGCTCGGTCTGGCCCATGCAGTCCTGGAATTCACGACCGGAATCGCCTAGGCACAGGTGCTTGGCAATCGCGGGCACCAGGTAGTACACGCGCGCCGTGGCCTCGATGTCCTCCGAGGTCATGAGCGGCATGCCGGGGTTCACCAGCACATGCGCGCAGATCTTGTCCTCGCTGACGGTGACCTTAAGGATGTTGAACAGGCCTGCCATAACTCTCCCCTACTCTTCCTTGCCCTACTCGTCGCCGTCGTGCGGGTCCGCAGAGCCCGCGCCCGGCGTCGCCGGCTTATCTGCCGAGGACTCGGAATCCTTCTTATCGGTTTCGGCCGGAGCGATCACGCGAATAAGCGAGATGCGCTGGCCACGCATCGACTGCACCTTGAACTTGTACCCTGCAACCTCAAACACCTCTCCGATGTCGGGCACCGAGTCGCAAAGTTCCAAAATCCAGCCGGCGATGGTCTCATAATCATCGCTTTCCTCGAGCGGCCAACCAAGCTCAATCGCATCATCGCACGAAAAACGCCCATCGACGAGCCACTCACGGCGCGAAAGACGCGTGAGGTACTTGTTGTCGGGGTCGAACTCATCCTCGATCTCGCCCACGATCTCCTCGACGATGTCCTCGATGGTAATGATGCCGGCCGTGCCGCCGTACTCGTCCACGACCACCACGATCTGGTCGTGCGAAGTCTGCATCTCGGACAGCAGCGGCAGGATGTCCTTGGTGTCGGGCACAAAGGTGGCGTCGCGCAAATAACCGGCGATGGGCTGGTCGCCCTCGCCGTCGAGCGAGGGCTGAATCAGGTCCTTGATGTGCGCGATGCCCGCCACGTTGTCGGGATCTTCGTGATAGACGGGGATGCGGCTAAAGCCGGTCTGGCGCATAGTGGACAGCACGTCGGCGACCGTCTCGTCGTCCTCGCACATGGTGGTGTCCACGCGCGGCACCATGACCTCGCGGGCAACGGTATCGCCCAGGTCGAAGATCTCGTGGATCATACGCTTTTCCTCGTCGAGCAGGTCGTCCTGCTCCGAGACCATGTACTTAATCTCTTCCTCCGAGACGTTTTGGCGATCGTCGGCGCTCTTGATGCGCAGGATGCGGGCCAGACCATCGGAGCAAGCACCAGTCAGCCACACGAGCGGACGGGCAATCTTTTGGAAAAACGACAGCGGCCCCACGACCTGCTTGGACACGCCTTCGGCATTGGCCAGACCAATGCGCTTGGGCACAAGCTCGCCAATCACGATGGACACGAAGGCAACCGCAACGGTGATGATGACCGGTGCCAGTCCGCGCGCGATGGCAGAGAGCGGCGCGATGCCAAAGCTCATGAGCCACGTGGCGAGCGGGTCGGACAGGCTCGTCGAAGCAACGGCGGACGAGGCAAAGCCCACGAGCGTGATGGCGACCTGGATGGTGGCGAGCAGCTGGTCGGAGTCGGCAGCCAGCTTAACGGCACGCTCGGCGCGTTTGTCGCCTTCCTCGGCCTCGTGCTCCAGCACGGCGCGCTTTGCCGTGGTGAGCGCCATCTCGGACATAGAGAAGTAGCCGTTGATGAGGGTCAAAACGAGGGTGGTGATAAGGGAGATGGTTATGTCCATCGGGAGTTTCTCGAACCTCCAAGATTCGGGACGTTAGGTAGTAAGCGTAGATAACGGATAGGGCAGTTGCGTCCGGCGGCCGCTTGGATGGGTCCGCAGGCACAGACGTGATCGCTAGATTACGAAGAGGATCACCGCCATGAACTGGAAGATACTGCCGGCGAGCACCCACAAGTGAAACACACTGTGCAGGTAGCGCACGTTTTTAGCGATGTAGAACGGCACGCCCACGGTGTAGCACACGCCGCCGACAGCGAGCAGGGCAAGTGCCACGGGGTTGAGCAGCGACACGAGCTCTGGCAGCTTAAAGACGACGAGCCAGCCCATCAGCAGGTAGACCAGGCCGCTTACCCAGTGCGGTTGACGCTCGCGCATAAAGCACTCGAGGGCGATGCCGATAATGGCGATGGCCCATACGGCAAAGAACAGCATAGGGCCGCCGTCGTTTGCCAGTGTGATGAGGCAAAACGGCGTATAGCTGCCGGCTATGAGCAGGTAGATGCAGCTGTGGTCGATGATGCGAAACACGCGCTTGGCGCGCGCGGGCTGAATCGCGTGGTAGAGCGTAGAGGCTAGGTATTCGAGGATAATACTGACACCATAGACAATCGCCGCGGCCATGTGGGCTGGGCCTCCGCCGCGAAGAGCGGCAAATACGATCAGGAGCACCAGGCCCGCGATGCCCAGCAGGCAACCGACACCATGGGTGACAGAGTTCATGATCTCCTCACCCACCGTGTAATGTGGAACGGCCGCGGCCTTGGGTCGCGGCTTGGAACTGTCGCTCGAATCGGACATGCCGGTTACATCCTCCAAGTAAATAGTTCTCAACACTATATCAAAGCGTCTGGGTACGTGCGAAATTTGCACCATACGTGACCCCTTGTTTACCCATTCTTTGCTTGTTGACGCATCAACGGCGAACAATCATGGTTGATTACAGCGCTGGAGGACCGTTTTGGCTCCCGCCTTCGGAAGTATGCGGCAAAATCTGGAACTTCCGACCAGACCGCAGTTTTACCAACAATTTATCAGGGGTTTTATTGCCAAAAAATGTCGTGTGCTCGGCGGTCTCGAAATTTGCCGCATACTTCCGGAAAACCGCCCGCGAGCGCTGTACTCACGGGCGGCTTTTACTAAATGACAAGCTAGGACATATGCAGCCACACAGCCAAACTATTTTTGGAGGCGCGATGCCCGGCCGGTCGTCTTGCGGGTCGTGGACCATGTACCAGCTGTTTTTGTAATGGCGAATCTCGCGGGCAGTGTCGTTTTTGAGAACCACACGACAAGATTCGCAAACATGGTCGTTTCCCATCGCCCAGGAGCGCGGAGTGTACGATTCGATCTCTTTGAATGGATAGACGGCGCCGTCGTACCACTTGATGCCCCAGGGGACGTACTCGCCGTCGGGACGGCATTCGACCAGGGCCGTGACTAGGCGGATGGTTTTAGCGTCTGCGGACAAAGGCACCTCCCGTGCAATACGAACTTGTGTTCTATTATTGCAAGGGAGGCTTGTTGGGGCTGCGGGTTCTTCGGCGTACCGCGGTAATCTGGAGGTCCTGAATCAGATCAGGCAGGGAATGGTTACGCGAAGCTAGACCGAAGAAATTCACAAGGTATCGGTGATAAGGTCATCACCGGCTCTAGTCAATAGTGCTTGCGATCTCCTTCGACCATAGGGCACTCTTCTTGATGACACGACGTTGTGTCTCGAAATCGATATAGAAAAGGCCGTAGCGTTTGTTGTATCCATTCGACCAAGAGAATTGATCCTGGAAAGACCAAACGAAATAACCTCTCACGTCTACGCCGTCTTCACGAGCTTTCAGGAGAGCATCCAAATGCTGATCGATGAAGTCGATCCTATCATCGTCATCGACGAAATCGCCGGCTGCGCCCAACACGTCTTTGCTGCCAAGGCCGTTTTCCGTAATGTAAATTGCGGGATGAGCAGGATAGTTCGCATCGACCTGTCGAAGAATGTCGTACAGACCTTGCGGGTAGATATTCCAATCCCAGTCGGTCGTCGGAACATCAGGGTTCTTGACAAGTTCCGCAATGCCCTTCATGCGGAGGGTCGTCGTTCCCTTTTCGCCGGTCGCGTTGTACTTGGAACGATTTTCACCTGCATAGGCCTGTACGAACTGCGGCTGATAGTAATTGATACCGAGGTAGTCGTTGAGACCAACAGCCGCCTGCATCTCATCGTAATCTCCGTCTTCTACTGAGAACGAAGCCTCCTGCACCCCACATATCTCCTCAATGAGCGCGCTGGTGCGATCCGTGAGTTTGCCGAAGAACGTTAAATCAAGCAGGAACCTATTCAGATAGGCATCCCAAAGCTCGGCGGCATGTCGGTTGTCGGGTGTATCAACGATTGGATACACGGGCTTAAGCGCGTGTATGACTCCAATGCGTCCTCGATGTCCGCCTTCCTTGAAAGCCTTGACAACGCGAGCGTGGGCAAGCGCCATGTTATGCATAGCTTGGAAAGACGACGAGAAATTGAACAGATCGGCTGGGGGGAATTCAGCTACAACATATTGGAAAAACGCCAGGCTAATCGGTTCATTGATCGTGAACCACTGGGAGACCTCTGTGAACTCCTCGAAGCAGAACTGTGCGTAGTTTACGAAGGAATCGATATTGGCGCGATTCAGCCAATCTCCCCGACTGAACATTCCGATTGGGGAATCGAGGTGATGTAGCGTTACGTACGGCTCGATTCCATGTTTGCGGCATTCAGCGAACAACTCGTGATAATACTTGACGCCCACGGGATTCGGGTCACCATCAGTATTCGGAAACACGCGTGCCCAGGAAATCGAGATGCGCAGCGCCTTGATGCCATGCTCGGCAGCGAGGCGGATGTCTTCTGGGTATCGGTGATAGAAGTCGCTTGCGGGATCAGGCAGGAAACGGCCCTTCGAAACGAGAAAATCGTCCCACATGGTCTTCCCCATGCCGTCTTTGCCCGTCGACCCCTCTACCTGGTAGGCGGCAGTGGCGGCCCCCCATACAAACCCCTCGGGCAACCGCTTGACGCGCTTGAGCAGCGTCATCGTTCATCTCCTCCATCCTCAAGGAACAAGCTGGCACCGTTTGTCTCGATCACTTTCCGATACCAGTAAAAGCTCTTCTTCTTGGTGCGATCGTAGGTACCTTTTCCGTCATCATCTAGATCGACATAGATGAAGCCGTAGCGCTTTGACATCTGATTCGTCGACGTCGACACGACGTCTATGCAACCCCATGAGGTGTATCCCATGACCTCGACGCCATCGTCAATCGCCTCCGCGATAGCCCGGATATGACGGCGGAAATAATCGATGCGGTAGTCGTCGTTGATGGAGCCGTCCTCCTCGACAACGTCACGGGCACCCAGGCCGTTCTCGACTATGAACAGCGGCTTTTGGTACCGATCGTACATATCGACAAGGGCGTAGCGCAGGCCATCGGGATCGATCTGCCAACCCCATTCGGAAACATCGAGATAGGGGTTCTTAACGCCCGTAGCCAGATTGCCGCATACCTTTTCTCGGTCATCCGCATCAACAGAATCGACGAGCGACATGTAGTAGCTGAAGGAGACGAAGTCCGCCGGATAGCACCGCAGAATCTCTTCATCACCCTGCTCGAATCTGACATCGATGCCATGCTTGTCCCAGTAGTCGAATATGAATGCTGGATATGCTCCACGGGCCTGAACATCGGAGTAGAAGTAGTTCTCGCGATTCGATCTCTGGGAAAGCAACATGTTCTTAGGATTGCAATTCTCAGGATAGGTTAGGGTCCGCGTGATCATACATCCCATCAAGGCATCAGGATCGATCTCGTGTAGCTCTTTCGTCGCGAGTGCGGCTGCGACAAATTGATGGTGGACGGCTTGGTATATCACCTCTTCGAGGTTGGCATCGGCGAAACGGTCTGGAACGATCCCCGCGGTCACGTAAGGGTGCCTGAAAATCGAGTCGATCTCGTTGAACGTGATCCAATACTTCACAAGGCCCTTATATCGCTCGAAGCACACGCGCGCGAAACGGGCGAAAAGGTCGACAAGACGGCGGTCGTACCACCCTTGATAGTGGTCTGAAAGATACAGCGGCATATCATAATGATGGAGCGTTACAAGCGGCTCGATTCCATGTTCGCGCATTGTTTTGAACATGTCCTCGTAGAACGAAAGCCCGGCCTCGTTCGGCTCTTCCTCATTGCCCATGGGAAAGATTCGAGCCCATTGAATGGACACGCGCAGGCACTTGAAGCCCATCTCGGCGAATAGAGCGATGTCCTCGCGATAACGATGGTAAAAATCAATGCCGTGTCGTTTCGGATACATAAGCTCGTCATCCGTTTGCATCGCCTGGGCGATCTCCTCGGATGTAATTCCATGCTGGGCGCTGTAATCGCTTGGGTCGATGCCGGGTTTATAGCGGGAAACATCCGCGACGGTAGGGCCCTTGCCCCCTTCTCGCCAAGCGCCCTCGCATTGGCACCCGGCGATGGCGCCGCCCCAAAGGAAACCTTCGGGGAAGGGAGACTCGAGATGATGGAAAGCGATACTGGTGTCCATGGCTAATTGACTCCGCAGGTAGCGTCGACTTCTGCTTCCTCGAGGGCAGCAGCGTCCTGTTCTTTCTTCTTCTCCTGCTCCAGCTTGGCCTGGCGGTTGGAGATGAGCACAAATGGGACCCAAATCGCAGTCGTGACGGCGATGCAGATGATTTGCACCACAACACCCTGCCAACCGTGGCTGATGAAGGGAGAGATCAGAACAGGGAGACCCAAGGGCACGTCAACGGTGTTGCACGGCAGGAATCCGATGTTCGTGGCGAACATGGCAATCGCGGTCGAGATGGGCGATGTGATGGCAAGGGGGATCGCGAACGTCGGATTAAGCACGACGGGCAGGCCGAAGTAGACGGGCTCGGGGATACCGCAAATGGTCGAGGGAAGTCCGAACTTCGCGACCTCACGATAATCGTCGCGTTTTGAGAACAGCATGATCGCGATGATGAGGGAAAGGATGCAGCCCGCTCCACCGGGGACCACGAAGTTCATCCAGAAGCCGTAGGTGACCGGCTGATCGGGCACTGCGCCAGAGCTGGCGGCAGCGATATTCGCCGCGATGGCGGCGGCCATCAGAGGATTGCGGATGGGCGAGATGACCAAGCCGCCGTGAATTCCCAACACCCAGAAGATCTGCGAGATGAGAACCACGAGAACGATACCGACAGGGCTCTGGAACATGATCTCCAGAGGGGTCTGCAGGAACGTATAGATAAAATCGTTTACATACGTACCCGTCAGGCTCTTGAATGCGATTCCGAAAATCGAGGAGCAGAGCAGCGTAATCAGAATCGGGAGCAGGACGTTGAAGGAAGTCGCGATCGCGGGAGGCACCGAGTCGGGCATCTTGATCTTGATGCGATCGATCTTCGTCAGCTTGCCGAACAGCTGAGAGTAGACGACGGCGCTGATCATGCCGATGAACAGCCCCTGAGCGCCCAAGATGCCCGTTACCAGTCCAGACACCGTCGTTCCATCGGGACCCGGTATGACGTTGGGAACCATGCTGATGTATGCTGCGATGCACACGATGCCCGTGATATGCTCGGGGACTTTGTCTCGGCGGGCGAGATTGGTCGCTACCAGGAAAATGATAGGAACCGTCATAAACGACATCGTGCAGTAATTCAGAAGCGTGAACGCCGGACCGAGAGCCGTCAGTGACGGAATCCACTGAGCGAGCCCACTTGTCGGTGATGCGATCAGGTTATTCAACAGTGATCCGAGAGAACCGACGATTACAAAAGGCAGAAAGGTTGTGAACGCGTTCTTTATGCTTGCGAGATACTTGTTGTCATCAACCTTTTCCGCAACAATAAGAATTGCATCCTCAAATTTGTGTGACATTGCCACAGAAAGCACCTTCTTTCACGAAATGGCGTGTTGCGTCCGCCGGTAGTGCCAGCTGCCGGCGGGTCATTTTTTAGCTACTTGGACGACGCCACCAAATCCTCAGCTTGCTTGAGAACCGCCGCTCCGTCACAGCGTCCATAGGAGACGGGATCGATAACGCCAACCGGAGCACGCCCTTCAACAATCTTCGTCACTTTGCGTAAAATATGACGTACTTGTGGACCAAGCATCAAGACATCGAAATTACCCAGCTCATCGGAAATCTGGCCCTGCTCAACAGCCCAGATTTTATAGTCCTTACCCTGGGCCTTAGCAGCCTCCTGCATCTTGGTCACAACGAGTGATGTGCTCATTCCAGCACAGCAGGCAAGCATGATATTCATGTCTCTCTCCTTTGTTCTCACGCACTTGCGCACTTATGGACAAATGCTTAGTTAGTACCGTTCTTGTACAGATCGATGAATCGCTCGGCAAGATCGCTTGCGAGTATCGCCATCGTTAGATGGTCCTCTGCGTGCACCAAGATGATGTTCACCTCAACGGAGTTGCCGTTTGCCTCATCGCGTATAAGGTTGAACTGCACTTCATGGGCTGCATGCATCTCGTCCCGAGCCTCTTTAAGTTGGGCGTCGGCAGCTTCAAAATCGCCGTCGGCGGCAGAGTCGATCGCCATAAGGGCGGCAGACTTTGCGTTGCCGGCATGCAAGATAATCTGCATCGCATCCAAATATTTATCCTCGTCCATTTCCCCTCCTCCTATAGATCGCAGTGTCCGTGCAATAGCTCCATCAGTGTCGAGAGACTCTGATGGCTGATCAGCGTGTCGATGTCGTGTTCACTGGTAAGCAGCTTGGCCGCGTGCTGGTAAAAACCTTGGAGGTTTTTATCGCGCTTCTTGGATATGCTCAACAGGAAAACAACCTGGACATCATGAGTGTTCCAAGAAACAGGTTTATCAAGGATTCCGATGCATACGAACGTCTCATCCGTCACCGCCTCAAAGGGATGAGGAATGGCCACGCGATTTCCGAAAGATGTCTCAGCCAGTGATTCGCGCCTCAGTACCGAGGACTCAAATGAATCAGGGATTGGTTTAACGTCGGCGATTCGTTGACAGAGTTCAGAAATGACCTCTTCCTTGCTCTCGCAGTGCATGTGGGTGAAAAACAGATCCTCAGAAAAGAACGAGTCGATGACGTCATCCTGAATGCCACTGTTCAGGATGTGCTGAACGTTACCGATTTCACTCTCGTCGAGAAAAGCGCTCACGTGGAAGACAGGTATATCGAGCTTCTGTCGAATCGGCACAGTGGTAAAGACATAGTCGATATTGTGCAGGCTTGCCGCGTTGAGACTTCCGGCGTCACAGGTCCTAATCGTTCCGAGCATGCCTCCGAAAGCACTTCGGTATTGATACTCCAGCAGATGCGCGCTACCGGCACCCGATGCGCAAACAATCAGGATGTTCTTCTTGCTCTGTCCGTTTTTCTGTCGCTCAAGTGCGAGAGCGAACGCAAGGGCGATATACCCTATCTCCTCCTCAGAAGGTTTTTGCCGATACTTATCGGCCAGCACGGAAGAGCTGTCCGACGCCATGGAATACGCCAATGGAAACCGTCTTTTTATATCGCTCAGCAGAGGATTGTCGAGATTCATATGGCACTTCAGTCGCACAGAAAGAGGAACGATATGACGAGCCAGATTGAGGCACAGTTCGAAGTCTTCGCGAAAATCGAAACGGAATGATTCCCATACGCGCTCAATCATCTGCGCGGCAACACCCCAGGCTTCGCCTAAGATTTCGAAACCTTCATCATCTTTCCCGTCTGTATCGACAGTCTGTTTGCCAGCGAGATGAATTGCGATGTAGGCCACCTCTTCAACCGGCATCCCAATATCAAATTGAGCTGCCAATTTTCTCGCAATAGTCTCGGCTATGGCGTATTCGCGCCGCGTCTTAATATCCTTGATCTGAAGTTGTTCCATGGGCACATAGCAGTTGTTTCTTATGCGTTCAATTGCCACGGCGATATGAACAAGAAGATTATGGTATGCGACCGCATTGATATGGAATTCGTTTTGCTCAAGAGATTGATCGACACACTCTGCGATTTCAACGAGGTCATCCCCGAAAGGAGCATCCATTGCAAGGCTCGCCAAACAAAGACGGTGCATAAACTCGGGACCGATGACTCGAATCCCGTGTCTTGGTTTTCTTTCGATCTGCAACCCGAAACGACCGATATAGTCCTCGGCGGCCTTGAGATCATTCGAAATCGTCACCCTTGAAACATATAAGGTGTCGGCAAGGCGGTCTAGTGTGACCCACCCGTTTCGATAGAGCAGTTCATTTAGAATGAAACGAATTCGGCCCCTAGACGTGTCTGGCAGGGCATGGATACTATCAGCGTCGGCTTTGATAATCCCGTTGAACGCGTCGTTATCGCGAATCGATAACTCATATCCCTCGCCGCGTTTCATATCTATGCGCGCCGAATCATGGAAAAGCTGGTTCAGCTGAGAGATATACGTACGGATGGTACGAGTGCTCACCCCAAGTATCCGGGATAAATCACTTGCAGGAACCGACGGGCTACGCCTGAGCTCCTGAATGATGCACAACAACTTATCGTCCACGGTTCCTCCTCTCGCTATTGATAATAGGAAGGAACGTTACGCGATTCCACAAAGGATATTTCCTTCCAAACGGAAGATGTCCTTATGATTGAGTAGGCGTGTATGCAAGACAAAATGCCCGAGCAGCTCTCCAGCACGGCGCATCCAGTTATACGCCATACCCATGCTTTGCAAGAAAGCGCGCCACCAAATGCGCCCAACATAGGTGCCACCTTGTCGATATTCCCGGAAAGATGGATCGTCCCGGCTGGTAAACCTGATGCTTTATACGGTATGCGTCAGTATATCTAGCGCGCAACAACTTTCCGTGCATAGGCCGGCGGCACCCTGACACCATCCGGGAGATCTGACTGACGGACAGATATTGGGAATTGACATTCGGGGGCCACTTTTCGCGAGCCTTGTTATCGGCGAGGACCACGCGCCAGGATTCGCAAGCGCGATCGTTTCCCAACGCCCAGGAACGGGGTTTGTATGACTCGATTTCTTTGAAGGGATAGACAGTGCCGTCGTACCACTTGATGCCCCAGGGAGCGTATTCTCCGTCGGGGCGGCACTCCACGATGGCAGTGACCAAGCGGATTGATTTGGAATCTTTAGACAACAGGGCCTCCCGTGCTGTGCGAACTTATGTTCTATTATCGTACGGGAGGCCTGGCTTAGTCCTCGGGAAACTCGATGGGGTAGTGGGCGGCCAGGCTGCGGTACTTGCGGTAGAACCCCGACAGCAGGTCGGCCACGCGGTGGCGCTGCCTGTCCCTCGCCTCGGCCTTCGCGCCGAAACGCGAGCCGGGCGGCATGACCCTCGTCACCGCCGTGCCCTCCTGCGGCACGCCGCCGACCTCGAACGCCTCGCGCATGAGGTCGCGGATCTGCTAGGCCTTCAGCTTCTCGGCCTCGGTGATGCCCGACATCTCGTCCTCCATGGAGTCGGCCACGAACTTGCGCCAGTTGCGCTCGGACTCGGGCGCGGCCGAGTCGATGTCGAACTGAGCGTCCGCCTCTCCGAAACCGGCGATCTCGAGGAACCGCTCGATGAGTTCGGACTTGTCACGCAGCTCCGGCGATGCTGCCACCGAGAACATGATCCGCGCGGCGATCCCCCGTTCCTTCAACTGGGAAAACGGCGTCCCCGGGCCCCGGAAGGGGCCGCGGGGGCGTTCGGCTAGGTGCGGGAACGGCCTATTTGCTCAATGTGTTCGGCTGAGACCGGAAATCAACCCTGACTATCAAAGTTCATTCATTCATCGTTCATGTGATGTGAAGCACAGCGACAGAAGCCGCTCGGGACAGTTTTCTGAGAATCGAATAAATCGCCGTTGTCGAGCGAGCGCCAGTTGGTTATCCACCGTTCGCGGTTCCAAACTGACCACTCGCAGTGAACGGCGGCAGCGTCGAAAAAATCTTTTTGAACCCTCGCGCGATGGCTCGTTTTAGCTGGGAAAACTGGACTTTTTAGGCGGATATCGACATTTTCAGCTCTAACCGACCCTTTTTTCGAAAGTGTGGGGAAAATGTCGGGAACCCCGAGCAGACCGCACTTTTACCAACAATTTATCAGGGGTTTTGTTGCCAAAAACGCCTTGTGGTCGGCGGTATTCGACTTTCCCTGAACTTCCGAAAAGCCGCCCGTGAGCGCTGTGCTCGCGGGCGGCTTTTGCTCGAATTACGCCACAAAGGCGCTTATATTGTCCAATAGCTAGGCGCTATTTGACCTCGATAAGCTCGTACTTGCTCGTGCCCAGGCCGATCTTCTCGGCGTGCGCGATGCACGTGCGCCAGTCGGTGTCGGGATGCGTGATGCAGAAGGGGTCACGCGCCTGCTCGCCCTCCAGATGCTCGTGGTTATGCTCCATCTTGGCCGCGCTATCGGTGAGCTCGGTGTTGGGCAGCGGCTCGGACGCCATGACGGCATCGGCACAGGCCTGGTCGATGGCGACCGGGTCGAAGCTCGCGAACATGCCGATATCGTTGACGATGGGCGTATCGTTTTCGGGATGGCAATCACAGTTGGGGCTGATATCCATGGCAAGCGAGATGTGGAAGCTCGGGCGGCCGTCGACGACGGCCTTGGTGTACTCGGCGATCTTGCAGTTGAGCACGTCGGCCGCGGCGTCATAGACGGGCTTGATGGCGTCCTGGTTGCACACGCCGATGCAGCGTCCGCAGCCCACGCAGCGATCGTGGTCGATGGCAGCCACGTGCACCGTGCGAGTAGCGCCGCTGGCAAGCTCGCGCTCGCGGGTGTCGTCGAACGAGATAGCGTTGTGCGCGCAGATCTTTTCGCAGGCACGGCAGCCAATGCAGTGCTCGGTCGCGACGTTCGGCTTGCCGGCGGCATGCTGCTCCATCTTGCCGGCACGGCTGCCGCCTCCCATGCCCAGGTTCTTCATGGCGCCGCCAAAACCGGCCTGCTCATGGCCCTTAAAGTGGGTGAGGCTAATCACGATATCGGCATCCATGAGCGCCTGGCCGATCTTGGCCTCGCGCACGTACTCTCCGCCCTCGACCGGGACGAGCGCCTCGTCGGTACCCTTGAGGCCGTCGGCGATGATGATCTGGCAACCCGTGGCATACGGGGTAAAGCCGTTCTGGTAGGCGGTATCGATGTGCTCGAGCGCGTTTTTGCGGCTACCCACATAGAGCGTGTTGCAGTCGGTGAGGAAGGGCTTGCCACCCAGCTCCTTCACGACATCCGCGACGGCGCGGGCGTAGTTGGGGCGCAAAAAGCTCAGGTTGCCCAGCTCGCCAAAGTGAATCTTGATAGCGACGAACTTGTTCTCAAAGTCGATCTGCTCAATACCGGCACGGCGGATGAGGCGCTTGAGCTTGTCGAGCTGGCTCT
Organism: Collinsella sp. LCP19S3_H3; assembly: GCF_052119145.1. Taxonomy (NCBI): domain Bacteria; kingdom Bacillati; phylum Actinomycetota; class Coriobacteriia; order Coriobacteriales; family Coriobacteriaceae; genus Collinsella; species Collinsella sp. LCP19S3_H3. Next base: position 58,363 of record NZ_JBQKFW010000001.1, on the reverse strand, counting down.
CGCGAGCATGCGTACGCAAGTTGGTGAAGTACACCTTAGCGGGTGCTGCGGGTGAAGTTGCGGTCATATATATCCCCTCGGTCTATATGGCGTTACAGACATAGAGGATGGTACCCGTTAAAGCGGGGTCAATGTCAAGTACGGCGCCTAGTCATTGGGGACAGACTTAAATGACTGAAACCACTCATTGGGGACGGACTTAAATGAGTGCCTCGCCACCTGGAAGCTAGGGACGTTCCTTTCCTGCCGGCAGCCAGGGACAGTCCTTTCCAGCTGGCTGGCGAGCCGGCGAATCGGCAAAGACTGTTCCCCGTGACTAGTCGTTTAAGAACGTCCCCAATGACTAGATAGCTAGGCGTGGGATTTGGCGCGTGCGAGGGCTAGGCCTACGGCAGCGATGGCCGCGGCAAAGAGCACCGTGACGCCCAGATCGCAGGCGATGTCTCCCAGCACGGCGGACGTCAGATCCGCGGCGAGCGCCTTGCCGATCGCGTCGTTCACCCAAAACGTCGGTACAAAGTGCGCCACCGTCTGCACGGCCGGGCCCATCAGCGACAGCGGCATCCAGGCGCCGCCCAAAAACGTCATGAGCATGCCGAGCAGGTTACCCACACCGTTGAGCAGCTCCTCGCGCGCGCCCAAGCCCGACAACGCAAAGCCAACGGCCAGCGGCGTGCACGCCAGGGCAAACGTTGCCGCCAGCGCCAGGCATACACGACCTACGCCGACCTCGGCGACCGCGCCGGCAAAGCCCACGACGCCCATCATGCTCGACACAAACCAGATGCAGACGGTGATCACGGCAGCGGCCGCAAACACGGCAAGGGAGCGCTGGCGCTCGGAGATTGGGCCGGCCTCCATGCGGCGCACGCGCTCGGGTTCGTTCATGCCCGAGAACACCAGCCCCACCGACACGATGACCGACGAGATAATCGCGTACGCGCCAAAGTTGAAATACGACTCAAGCGTGGCGGCGGCTGTCGAGTCGACCTTGACCTGCTCGATCTCGACCTCCGCGCGCTTGGCGGCGGCATGCTCGGCGGCCTTGGCGACGTCACCGTCGGAGGCAGTAGGATCAAGTGCGGCCGCAGCGCCCGCGAGCGAAATCCAGCGCGAGGCCTCGGCAGACGAAAGCGCCGCCGCCATGGTGCCGGCACCGTAGGTCACATCGAGCTTGGGCAGGGGCTCCCCCGCTCGGGCGGCTGCAACGAGGTCGTCCTCAAACCCCTCCGGAATAAAGAACACGCAATCGGCGCTACCCTTGGCGCTGTTGCTCTTGGAGAGCGCGTCCGCAAGGTCGTAGGTGTCCTCGCCGATACCCGTGACCAGATCAAAGCGCGAGCCCAGGTGCTTGGTAAGCGCACGCGAAAGATCGCTGTCGTCGCGGTCGACCACGATCACGTTGGCATCGTAGGGCTCGTACTCGGTGAGCTGCGACGAGTTCCAGCTCACCGAGGCCGCGATGAATACGCCCATGAGCGAGATGAACACCGTATAGATGAGCAGGTAGAACGGGTGCGCCAGCGCCATGCGAAGCGCAGTCTTAAAGGTGCTCATAGCGGCTCCTTCCAAAGATCAGCGTGGCGGCGGCAACGAACAGCAACGCCATAAGGACCAGCGCGCCGGCACGAACGGCAAAGGGACCCAGGTCCTCAAAGAAATACAAGCGGTTGAACATGTCGCAGATAAGCTTGACGGGGTTGAGCCAGCACTCGGCCGGACAGGCGCGGGCGACGTCGTCGGCAAGCGCCATCGCCGGCTCGCCGTAGAGACCGGCGAACAGGGCGCACGTGGTGGCGAAGCCCGTGAGGATGCCCGACTTGGATGCCTTGCCGCCTTTAACGGGAAGCGTGCCCACAAAGAGCCCCAGGCCCGTCGCGGCAAGCGCGGAGGCAGCGCCGCCCACCAGGCAGAGCCCCTCGCGCCCGCCAAAGCCGACGCCCACGACCAGGCGCACGTAGCCGATCGCGATCGTCATCGAGGCAAAGGAGACCAACCACGCGCCCACAAAGATGCCGGCCAGCGACGCCGTCTTGGAAAGGCCGCCCACGCAGCGACGCGCACCAAGGCCAGACAGATTGGGCTGCAGGTCGACAACGCCCAAGGCAGCAAACTCGGCAGACATCATCGCAACCAGGCCAAAGAGCGCGTAGTAGTAGATGACCGTGCCATCGGGCGTGGCACGCGTCAGGCTCACACGGCGGGTTCCGCCCTCAAGCGACAGAGCGCGCGCAACCACCTCCGGGTCGGCGAGCGCCGCCTGGTTGTCCTGGGCAATCTGGCGCATGAGTTCGGCATTTTGCGTATACGAGCTTGCCACCGTCTCCAGGATGCTGCGGTCGGTGAGCACCGACGTCGCACGCGAGCTGTCATAGCTCGAAAGCAATGTGAGTTTGGGCGTGCCCGCGGCATCGACCGTATAGATGCCCGCGACCTCGCCGGCTTTAAGCGCACGGCTCGCATCGACTGCGTCGTCGCACTCGTGGATCTCGAGCAGTTGGTTGTCGCCTTCCTTGGCAAGCGACGTCGCCACGTCCTTAAAGGTTGAGGCGCCCCAGGCCTCATCCGCCACGACGGCCACCGGCACCGGGTCGACCGTTCCGTCGGAGCTCAGGTTCGCAAACATAAACATGAACATCGTGGAAAGCGCGACGGGAAAGATCGCGCCCCAAACCCACGTGCTCGGCCGGCGCAGCAGCGTCTTGACCGTGATAATAATGGTGTTGAACATGGCCGCCCCCTAGTCGCGCAGCTCGCGGCCGGTGATCTCGAGGAACACGTCGTTGAGGGTCGGCGGCTCGCTCCACACGCGGCCGAGCGCAACGTCGGCGGCGCGCAGCGTGTCGAGGATGTCGACCAGATTGTGCGGGCTCGCTTCGCAGGTGCAGACGAGCTCGCCGCCGGACAGCTCGACGCTGAGCACGTGCTCGAGGGCGCGCAGTCGCTCGACCGTGGCGAGATCGACGGCGCCGACCTCGACGGTCACGCGCTCACCCATCTGAATCATGCGCTTGAGCTCGTCGTTGGTGCCCTGCGCCAGCACGCGCCCGCCGTCCATGATCATGATGCGGCTGCAGATCTGCTCGACTTCCTCCATGTAATGGCTGGTATACACCACCGTGGCGCCCTCGTCGCGCAGGCGGCAGATGCCCTCCAGGATGGCGTTGCGGCTCTGCGGGTCGACCGCCACCGTGGGCTCGTCGAAGAAGATGAGCTCGGGCTTGTGCGCGATACCGCAGGCGATGTTGAGGCGACGCGCCAGGCCGCCCGAGAGCTTGCCGGGGCGAAACTTGGCAAAGTCGCCCAGGCCGACAAAGTCGATGGCCTCGTCGACCAGCGCGCGACGGCGTTTGCGGTCGTTGACGTAGAGGCTGCAGAAATAGTCGATGTTCTCGCGCACCGTGAGCTTGTCGAACACCGCCACCTGCTGCGGCACCACGCCGATGCGGCGCTTGAGGTCGTAACGCGTGGGCGTCATGGGCTCGCCGAACAACTCGATGGTGCCTTTGTCGTAGGCGAGCAGCTGCAGAATGCAGTTGATGGACGTAGTCTTGCCCGAGCCGTTGGGGCCCAGCAGGCCAAAGATCTCGCCGGGGGCGATGCTCAGGTTAAAGTGGTCGAGCGCGATAAGATCGTCATAGCGCTTGACGAGGTTTTCGACGTGGACGATGTCTGTCATGAGGTGGCCCTTCCGTTGATTTCGGCCCGGTACGATTGCATCATCGCAGGTGCGGGCGGCGCGCACCAGTGAGCTTTGTCACGAGTGCGAGGCTCGGTCGCGTGGCCTGCCGGCACCCCCGATTTGCCGCGTGGGAGGAATGTCACAGTTGCGCAGGCGGCCCCTCCACCACGCGCGGCTTCGCGTACAATACCCGTATGAACAGGCTTTTCGACAAATCGATCGTGCTGGCGTGCTGTATTGCGGCCGCCATGGGTCTTGCTGTGGACGCTCGCCTGGTCGCGGCGTTTTGCCTTGGCGTTATTGCCACCTCGCTGGCCGAGATGGCGCAGGACAAACGCACGCGCCGTGCAAGCGAGGCAGCGAGCTACGTTTACATCATCGCGGCCGTCTTCATACCGCCGTTTGTGCCGTTTGCGCCCCTCGCCCTCTATGACATCGCGCAACGCGTGCGCCGTGAACACGTTTGGGTCGCGCTGGGCGCCGGCGCCATCTTTGTCTGCGCACTCGTCGCATATGCCCACGCCGGCGCGCTTCCCACCCGTGCGCTGCTGTTGACCGCCATCCTTTCAGTCGCCGCCACCTTGCTGTCTCTGCGCACCGCTCAGCTGGAGCGCGAGCAGGAGCGCATGCGTCGCACCCGCGACGAGCTGCAGGAGCGAGCCCTCGCGCTCGAGGCGCGCAACCGCGACCTTGCCGACCGCCAGGACTACGAGGTCGAGCTCGCAACGCTCGCCGAGCGCGCCCGCATCGCACGCGAGATCCACGATAACGTGGGACACCAGCTCACGCGCGCCTCGCTGCAAACCGAGGCCCTACGCGTGGTCCACGCCAACGAGGCCGGCGTCGCCGCCGACTTCGCTGACGTCAAGCGCACCGTGGACGAAGCGCTTCAGCTCGTGCGCTCGAGCGTCCACGCGCTCAACGACAACGCGGCGAATCTCTCCGTACAGCTCGAGCGCATCGTGGAGGGCGCGCGCTCAGATGGCGGGCCGCAGATTGAACTTGAGGTTTTGGCCGAGCATGCGCCCGCAAATGTCGCCAACTGCTTTGCGGCGGTCCTGCGCGAGGCGCTTTCCAACGCCATACGCCACGCTTGCGCCCAGACCGTCACCGTACGATGCATGGAGCATCCGTCGTTTTACCAGCTCATCGTTACCGACGATGGCGCGGGCGGGGTCCAAGCAAGCAGCCGCGGCACCGCAGAGGGCATGGGGCTCGGCTCCATGCGCGAGCGCGTCGAGGCGCTTGGCGGCACCTTCACCGCCGGCCCGCGCGCTGGCGCCAGCGGCTGGCGTGTGTTTGCCACCGTTCCCAAACAGCAAGGAGATGAGGGCCGATGAGGCTCATCGTTGTCGACGACGACCGCCTAGTGGTCGATTCGCTCAAGATTATCCTGGGCGCCCAGCCGCAGATCGAAGTGGTGGGTACCGGTGCCAACGGCAACGATGCAGTGGCTCTTTATGCCGAACACGCACCCGATATTGCGCTGCTCGACATTCAGATGCCGGGGCGCGACGGGCTTTCGGCGGCCCGCGAGATCCTTGAGCGCGACCCTGCGGCGCGCGTGGTGTTTCTGACGACATTCTCGGATGACGAGTACATTGTGTCGGCGCTCAAACTGGGTGCCCGCGGCTACCTGATCAAAACCGATGTCGCCGCCATCCCGCCGGCGTTGGCCCAGGTCATGGACGGTAAACGCGTGCTCGAGGGCAAGGCAATCGAGGATGTCGACTTTGATGGGGCGGGCGTCGAGGTGGGCACGACCCGCCGGCCCGCGGCCTTCGTCAGCCTGACCGACCGCGAGTTCGAGGTCGCCGAGCTCATTGCCCGCGGCCTCGATAACAAGGAGATTGCCGCCACCGCCTATATGGGCGAAGGCACCGTGCGAAACCACATCAGCTCAATCCTGGCCAAAATGGGCCTGCGCAACCGCACCCAAATCGCCATCGCCTACCTGCGAGGGTAGTTGCCCGAAGACCGACCGCCCCGACATAACAAAATGTCTGCTACCGGTTTAATGCCATTTCAAAACTATGCCGGTTTACGGGGCCAAACTCAGGACCCCCATCCATACCCGCGTTTTCTGTAAAATGACGGCTCGTCTACCTGCGGTTTTATTTTCACGAATATCAGCATGGTTGGGGACTCGTGACTCAGCCCCGTAAACCGGCCTAGTTTTGTCCGAGCGGCCACGTCAAGTGTCTCCGCAAGCCGCTTCAAGCCAAAAATGATCCGTTTTCCTCCGTCCCCAAGGGATCAGCCGGAACCGCTCCACGAAATCGGCCCATCTACTACGTTTAACTCGATACCCCTGACCATACCTTCGTTTTGAGCAAAACCGCAGGCGTACTACCTGCGGTTTTGTTTTCGCGTTTTTTGACATGGTTGGGGGTAAGGGACTAAACGTAGTAGATGGGCCGGTTTCGTGGCGAGCCCTCCTCGCCTACGCACAAAAGTGCCGCCACGGAGGAGGGAGATACCTCCGTGGCGGCTTGGGGTGGGGGTGGGGGCTATGTTCTGGCTCCCCGCCGGCCGCCCGGGGCCTTTTGGCCCCGGGCGCTGCCAGCGTGCCTAGCGCTTACGGATACCCCAGACCAGGGCTCCGACGCCGGCCATGGCGATGACGAATGCCATGAGCAGTGCGGCGGCCTGTTGGTCACCCGTGGTGGGCAGGAAACCCTTGACCGTCTTGACGATGTTCGTCACGGTCTTGGGCGTGCCGGGATCGGGCGTCGGCACGGGCGTCTCGGGCTTCTTGTACGTGTTGTTGAACACGATACCCTCGACGCTCTTATCGCCCTTGGCAAAGGCGACATTCGCCTTGAGGTTGCCCTCGCCGTCGTCGACCACGTTGACGGTCGCGGTAAAGACGGACTTGTCGTAGGTCATACCGGCCTCGTCGCCCTTGACCTCGCTGATGGTGTAGACGTACGTACCGGGCTCGTCGTACTCGAACTTGTCGAAGTTGATCTTGCCGTCGGCATCGTTGGTGACGGTGGACTCGATGTCCTCGCCAACGAGCTTAAAGCTAAACTCGTCCTTCTTGAGCTCGCGTCCCTCGAGCACCTTGATGGCGCCGATGGAAACCTGCGTGGGCATAGCGTGGTACTTGTTGGTAAAGCCAGCCGACTCGGTAGTTCCCTCGAGCTTGTGCGTCGCGGTCAGCGTGCCGTCGCCGTTGTCGGAGACGGTGGTCACGACGGTGTAGGTCGTGCCGTCATAGGTGACGCCCTTGTACAGGCCGAGCGCGTTGGGGCAAGCCTCGCGCAGCGTGTACGTGTGCGTGCCGGGTGCCTCGTAGCGGATCGGGCTCAGCGTAACGGTGCCATTGGCGTCGTTGGTGCCGGTCGCGACAACCACGCCGTCCTCGAGCAGCTCAAACGTGAACTCGCCTGCTGCAAGGTCGCGTCCGGTCAGGCGCTTGACCGTCTTGACCTGATCGGTCACCACAGAATCGGTAGGCGTCACGCTGTAGGTGTTGGTGAACGTGAAGGCAGCGCCGTCGTCACCCTCGCGCACGACCTTCAGATGTCCGGCACCGTCGTCAGTCACGGTGTAGGAAACCTTACGCGTGGCGTTGGCGTCGTTAGTCACGCCAGGGGCGCTACCGGACTCGGTCACCGTGTAGGCAAAGGTGTGCGAGCGCGGGGCGGTGGGGGCTGCGGGCTCGGACTCGCCGCCGGACTCGTCGGCATTGGCGTCAGCGTCGGCGTCGGCCTCTTCAGCCTCCGCCTCGTCGGCCTCGACTTCGTCAGCTTCGTCTGCCTCGGCCTTATCGGCCGCATCGTCCGTCACGCCCAAGGCGCGGTTGAGGTCCTCGAGCGTAAAGTGGATATTGCCAAAGTCCACGTTGCCGGCCGCGTCGTTGGTTGCGGTCGTGCGCTCGGGCATCGGGGCGCCCGCCTCATCGGCGGTCACGGTAAAGGTGAACTTACCCGTGATATCGGCCGGGGTCAGGCCCTCGGCAGCCTGGAGCTTCTTGGCGCCGGCGAGCTCGGCGTCAACGGCATCGGCGCCGTAGACGTTCTCGAACACGGGCTCGGTGCCACCGTAGTCAGGATTCGCCGTCAGAGTGCCGTCGCCGTTGTCGACGACGATGACCTTAAAGCTAAAGCTCGACTTCGCGGCAGTAATACCCTTTGCTGCGAGCGGGGACGTGTACTCAAACGCCGTGTAGTTGATAGTCCACGCAAGCTTGGCATCCGTGTCGGTACGGATGGCGCGTCCGGCGCTCACCAAATCGGCGAGCATCTCAGTCGTGTAATGCAGCGTGCCAAAGCTCACCTGGCCGTTGATGTTGGTCGCCACAGTGCCGTCAATGGCTTCCGTCTCGCCCGCATAGGCGATGCCAAAGTAGAACTCGCCGTTGGCCAGCGGACGACCGGTCAGGGTCTTGGTGGCGACAATCTGCGCAAGCTCGCCGCCCGGGTTATCGGTCGATGCGTGGTAGCTGTTGGCGAACGAGACCAAGGCGCTCTCGACCTTATTCTCGCCGCTCTTGTGGACCGCCACAGGCGTGCCATTGGGTCCGCCAGAAACGGTCGTCGTAGCGGTGAGCGTACCAGCGCCATCGTCGGCGATAGCGATCGTCACGGTGCGCACGGCCTCGTCGTAGGTGTAACCGGGCTGGCCATCGTTCTTCTCGGCAACGGTGTACGTAAAGGTCTTGCCCGCGTCAGCCTGCGTAAACTTGACCTCATGGCCAGCCAGGATGTCGATCAGGCCAACCGTTGCCTCTGCCGTTGCAGGGGACTTGTACACGTTGGCGCCCTCGTGCAGGCCGAGCGCGATGGCCGAAGCCTCGTCGGCGGGCGTCACGGTAAAGGTGAACTGACCCTCGGTCATGGGACGTCCGTAGAGGCTCTTGCTGAGCTTGAGGCCGCCGGCCGCGGTGTAGTTGAGCTCAGTGCGGTACGTGTTGGTAAAGCTTCCGTTTTCCGTGGTGACGTTGGCGGTCAGGGTGCCGTCGCCGTTCTCGGTCACGGTCACTTCGGCGGTTGCGACATGCGCGTCATACGTCATACCGGCCGCGCTGCCCGCGTTCTCGCGGATCTCGTACTTGTAGGTTCCGGCAGCCGTGTAGTGGATCTTGCCGAACTTGATGGCGGCGATGCCTTCGTTATCCGCATCCTGCTTGGTCACGGTTACGGTTGCCGGGTCGGGCAGTGGGGTGCCCTCGGGGGCCGTGATGGTAAAGCTGAACTTGTCTGCATCCGTCCAGTCGCGACCGTCGATGGCCTTGCTCAGGTCAAAGTCGAGCTCTTCGTCGAGCGGGGTCACGCTGTAGGTGTTCTTGAACTCGACGGGCTCGTCGTCCTTCAGGACGTGCTCGGCCTTGAGGGTGCCGTCGCCGTTGTCGGTGATGGTGGTCTCAACGGTGTACTTGGCGTCGCTGTAAGTGACGCCCTTGCTGGTGGTTCCGCCGTTGACCTCGCGCAGTGTGTAGGTGTGCTTGCCGGGCTTGTCGTACTTCACGGCGCTCATCGTGATCTTGCCTTCGGCATTGTTGGTGCCGGTGGCGACGACCTTGGCGTCCTCGCCCTCGCCCTCGACGAGCTCGAAGGAGAACTCGCCGTCCTTGAGGTCGCGGCCGTCCAGGACCTTGGTCGCGGCGATCTGGTCGGTGACGCTGGAGCTAGACGGCGTCAGGTTGTAGGAATTCTTAAACTCGGCGGTCTCTGCGCCCTGCAGCTTGTGCGCAGCGCCGAGCGTACCGTCACCGTTGTCGGTGATGGTGGTCACGATGGTATAGGTCTTGCCGTCGTAGGAGATGCCGTTGCTGGCGGTTCCGCCCTTGGCCTCGCGCAGCGTGTAGGTGTGTTCGCCGGCCTCTGTGTACTCGATGGGGCTCATCGTGATCTTGCCGTCGGCATTGTTGGTGCCGGTGGCGACGACCTTGGCGCCCTCGCCCTCGCCCTCGACGAGCTCGAAGGCGAACTCGCCTTCCTTGAGGTCGCGACCGGTCAGGGACTTGGTCGCGGCGATCTTATCGGTGACGCTGAAGCTCTTGGGGGTCAGATTGTAAGCGTTCTTGAACTCGATACTCTTAACGTCCTCGGCGCCCTCCAGCTCATGCGTAGCAACCAGCTGGCCCTTGCCGTTGTCGGCAATGGTCGTCACGATGGTGTAGACCGTGTTGTCGTAGGCAATACCACCGGCGTCGCCCTCAACCTCGTGCAGCGTGTAGGTGTGCTGGCCGATCTCGGTGTACTTGATGGGCTTGAACGTCACCTTACCGTCAACAGCGTTCACAACGGTCTCGATAAGCTCAGAATCCTCGCCCTTACCCTCGCGCAGCTCAAAGCTGAACTCGCCGGCCGTAAGGTCGCGCCCGGTCAGGACCTTGGTAACTGTAATCTGATCGGTGACGCTCGACTCGGCGGGATTGGTGGTATAGGTGTTCTTGAACTCGGCCTCGCCCGAGGTCTTCTTCACGGAAGCCTCGAGCTCGCCCTTTGCGTTGGGCTTCACCGTCACGGTGAACTCTGCAACGTTCTTGCTGTAGGCGATGCCATGGACCGTGGTTCCGGCATACTTCTCGCTAACCTTGTAGACATACGTGCCCGGCTTGTCATAGGCAATCTCGCCAAAGCTAATGTCCGCATGGCCCTTGGTCGCAGTCGCAGTCTTGGACGCAGGCATCGGGGCACTGTTCTCAGACGTCAGGCCAAACTCAAACTTGTCCTCATCCGTCCAGTCGCGACCCTCGAGCACCTTGGTCAGGCCAAAGTCGGCAGTTGCCAACGTTGTCGGCGTGGTATTGAGCGTAAAGCTAATCTTGCCGTTGTTGCCCAGATAAACATTGACCTTCGTCGCGCCGGAAACAACCTTCGTGTTGTTCCACTGGGGATTGATTACGTCGCGTGCGGTGTCAGTCGGGTTTCCGCCCACACGTTCCTTGGTGGTGTGGAGCTGATTGATAAAGGCGAGGCGCGCAGTACCAGCCTTAATCGACCAGTGGTCGCCATCCTTTACTAAAGCGCCTTCAAAGCTTTCAAGCTCGCTTCCCTTAATCGGGATCGAAACGGAATCATCGTACGGCGCACCCGACGAGTTCTGCGCCATAAACTCATCTTTGTACCAATAGGTCTTAGAGCCCGAAGGCTTTTCCGTTGCTAGCTTGGTGCAAGCTGCGTCCGTATAGACGGGCGTTAGCTTTTGGAAGTAGTAGTAGCTGTTCGTAGCAGCAGGCTCAAAGCTCGCGACCGTATCACCCGCATCGTCGCCGGTCCACTTGTTGGCGTAGAAGCTAACGGTATTGGAATCGGCGTCCTTGTGCTCATTGATGTAATCCTGCAGTCCCGGTACGTTATTGGGAGTAAACAGGTTTTTGCGTGCAATAGCCTTTACACTCGATGCATAAGCAACGCGGATAGGCGAGATGGCATCCGTGGAGTCAACCACGAACGTGCCCGCCGACTCGTCAACGGTAAAGCGGCGCAGCGGAATGAGCGATGCGGGGATCTTGACCGTCACGATGTCACCGCGCTGAGGGTTTTGCTCGTCCGCACGGTCGACCGTGATCACCAGGTGAGCGAGCTCGCCATCAAACGTATAGGTATCGATATTGCCATCGGTCGACTTGGTGGCGGCGCCATAGGTCTTGCCGTTGTACTCGGCACCGGTAAAGCTATCGACCTGCATAAAGGCGCCCAGCTCGTCCTCGAATGTGATGTAGCCGGAACCGTTGGGATTGTTGCCCTCGACCTTGGTCGGGAAACCCTTGCCCGACGTAATGGCACTCGAGATGTCCTTAAAGACCTGATCAAGCTCGGCGGCGTTGGTTGCCGACTTGTAGTAGCTGGCACCGGCAACGGGGTTGCCAAAATTGACATTCCACTCCTCAGTTCCAAAAAAGCCATGGCTTACGGACGATGTGGCATCCGGATAGTTACTCGACACGGCATGCATGAATTTATTCTCGTTGCTCGTGCGGCTGCTTGTTGGATCGTCGCCCGGCTTCGCACCGTTGAAGATACCGATGGTATAAATGGTCGCCCCGCCACTCTTTATGGTCTTGGCGATATTGATGGCATCCTTAGCAACCTCGGCCTCAAAACCATTAGAACTCGTAGGAGAGCCATCGGTGAAGAACACAACGATCTTCTGGGCGTCTTCACGACCAGCGATGCCCTTGGCCAGGTCCATGCCATAGTCGGCACGAGTAGAGCCAGCAGGCTCGATTGAATTAACCGTGTTCTTGAGGCTCATTGCGTCATCACCCGAGCACGCCGTCAACTTCTGCATCGTCTGCGAGTAGTTGTAGGTGTTGCGGTCGGAGCGGTATGTATCATTACCGACCTTATCGCTCTTCTTACCCGCAAACTTTACGATGGCAACCTGGTGCTGCTTGCTCGCGTCCTTAACGTTCTTGTTTTGCTCGGCAATGGTGTCGATAAAGTGGTTGGCAGCATTCTTGAGCGCAACGATACGCTTAGGGGACCCTTTACCACCCATAGGATCATCCATTGAGCCAGAGGCATCGAGCACCATCACGATGTCGAGCGGCTTGGAAACCAGCGACGTCGTATCGGATGTCGAAGACATCGCCGAAAGCGTAGTCAAAAAGTCCGATTTCCCGTCATCGATTGCCTGGACCGTCTTGTCGGTCCAGATTCGGCCGACATGTTGGGTCGATACTTTATTGCCGCTATGGCCAGCCTCCCAGATTTCCCAGCGGCCGCTGGTATCGGGGTCGACGACCTTTCCGCTCATTGTCGGTCCGTCCATTCCGGTGCTGGACCTGGCGTTGGCCTCGGGCAGCATGGCAAATGCTGCAGCCGGCAATACCAGCACTACGGCCAGTATCACCGCCAAGAGACCCCTCGTGTACTTACCCATCGCGTCTCCCTTCTCGCAGGCTCAGACCTTGCATCAGCCTAAAGTTACGGAATGAGACACAATTTGAGCAGGTGACACACGTTCCAGATTCGGTTTTGAACGTGAGACAAATGTCTCACCAAAGTTGAGACACGGGATTTTTGCAGGTAAACGAATGCGAATGAGGACCGGCGGGCATTTTTGCCCCACCGGCCCCTATTCCAGCGCTATTCCGGCTTGGTTTCTACCGTGGGAGTCTTGTCCGCCGCGACTGGAGTGCGCGCGGTGTCCATAGTCAGGCAGTGCTTGGGGCAGCTCTCGATGCACTCGCCACACACCACGCAAGCGTACGGGTCGATCGACCAGGTACCACCCTTGCGATCGACCGCAAGCGCGCCCGCCGGGCAGCGACGCGCACACATACCGCAGCAGATGCACACGTCCATATCGTTGACGATATGCCCGCGCAGGCGCTCGGGCGCCGTCAGCTCCTCCTGCGGATAGCACACCGTGACCGGCTGCTTGACCATAGAGCCCAAGGCCGTCTTGGCAAATGTCAGCAAACTCATGCCGCGCCTACCTTTCCGTGCAACTAATGCAGGGGTCGATGGTCAGGATAATCATGGGCACGTTGGCAATGAGCACGCCCTGCAGCGCATGCGTCAGGCCCGCCAGGTTTTGCGACGTCGGCGTGCGCACACGGAAACGGTCCAAATTCTTGGTGCCGTTACCGCGCACATAGTAGTACGCCTCGCCGCGCGGCTGCTCAATCACAACCTCGCCGCGCGCGCCATCGGCTGGCGTAAGCTTGGTACGCCCGCCGATGCCGTCGTGCGGAATCTTGCCCACAAGCTCCTTAATGATGTCCATGGCCTGCGTGACCTCGGCACAGCGCACCTGGCAGCGGGCATAGCAGTCGCCATCGGTAGCAACGATGGGCTCAAACGCAGCCAGGTCCGCATAGGCACCGTCGCCAAACATGCGCACGTCGTAATCCACGCCCGAGGCGCGCCCAAACGGACCGACCATCGACAGGTCCAACGCGTCCTTCTTGCTGATCACGCCCACGCCATGCAGGCGCTCGCCGCAGCTGTCGTCGTCCAAAAAGGTATGCACCAGGGCCTCGTAGTCGGGGCGCATGGCATCGAGCGTCTGGACAATGCCCGCCAGCTCGGAGTCCTCAATGTCATGCTTAAGGCCGCCGATCTCGTTAATCGACAGAATCACGCGACCGCCACACGTGCTCTCAAAGATCTTGAGAATCTGCTCGCGCAGGGTCCACGAACGATAGAACAGCGCCTCGAAGCCAAAGGCATCGGCGAGCAGGCCCAGCCACAGCAGGTGCGAGTGAATGCGCGAAAGCTCATGCAAAATGGTACGGATATACCGCACGCGGCCGGGCACTTCGATGTCGAGCATGCGCTCGCAGGCGCTGGCATAGCCGCAGCTGTGACCCACGGCGCAAATACCGCAGATGCGCTCGGCGATGTAGCCAAACTGGTGCATGTCACGCTTTTCAGTGAGCTTCTCGAGTCCGCGGTGCACAAAGCCGATCTGCGGAATTGCCTCGATAACGCGGTCGTCCTCAAGCACCAGGTCCAGGTGAAGCGGCTCGGGCAGCACCGGGTGCTGCGGGCCAAACGGAATAACGGAGCGATGTGCCATGGACCTTACGCCTCCTTTTTCTGCTTATCGCGGGCGGCTTTGGCGGCAAGCGCCGCGCGAACCTTGGCCGCTTTCTCGGGATCCATGGCGGCGAGCTTTGCCTCCATCTCGGCAGCCTTGAGCGCGGCCTTGGCGGCAGCCTCGTCATGCTGAGCATCGGAGCCGGCAGCCGCAGTGGGCTGAGCGACGGCAGCGCCCGCAGCATCGCCAGCGCCCTCCCCCGCAGCGGCCGCGGCAGCGGCGGCCTTCTCGGCCGCGGCTTTGCGCACCTTGGCCTCGGCAGCGGCACGGACCTTCATGGCCTTCTCGCGCGCAGCCTTAACCTCGGGCGTGATGACGCTCATGGGATCGGCAGTCGAGACCTGGTAGAAAAAGCCCTTAAAGTCAATCTGCATGTCGGTAATGGCAAGCCCAAACAGGTCGTGTGCCTCATTTTCAAACGGGAACACCGCAGGGTAGTACGAGCTGATGGATGGAATCTCCTGGTACTGGTCGATACCATCGACTACCAGGTTCTCAATCGCATAACTGCCGTCCTGCGCGATCTGCTCCTGGGCAGCACGAACGTTGATGAACGTATAGACCAGGCGATACGTGCCGTCGTCCACATTGCGCTCGGCGTGCATCTGTACAAAGCGGGCACCGGCACCCTTGAGCGCCTGGACATGCGACAGCAGCGCATCGAGCTCGACGGTGGTATAGATTGCCTTTTGCATTACTCGGCCCCCCTTGCAGCGGCGGACGCGGCGGGCGTCCCATCAGGTGCGTCGCCAGCGGCGGGCGCGTCGCCGGCCTCAGCCGGGGCCACAAATCCGTCCTCGCCCAGCTCAACACCACCATCCCAGGTAGCGGCACCGCCCACGGTAAGCGGGTCGCCGCCGGCGCGCATCACGGCCTCCTTCTGGTCCAGGATGCCGCACGCCTCCACGATGGCGTCGATAACCGTCTCGGGGCGAATGGCGCATCCGGGCGCGTACACGTCCACGGGAATTGCGCGATCCACGCCACCGATCACGTTGTACGCATCGCGGAACACGCCGCCCGAGCACGCGCAGATGCCGCACGCCACCACGCACTTGGGCTCGAGCATCTGGTTGTAGATCTGGCGCACGACGGGCAAGTTCTGGGCGTTGACCGACCCCGTCACCAAAAAGATGTCCGCATGTTTGGGGTTGCCGGTGTTGACCACGCCAAAGCGCTCCGCATCGAACAGCGGCGTGAGCGAGGCCAGCACCTCGATATCGCATCCGTTGCAGCTCGAGCCGTCGTAATGAATAACCCACGGCGAGCGCGACATTTTATGATCCATGGATGCCGCCTCCTAAATAAACACGTCGACGAGGATGGGCATAAGGTTGAGCAGGCCAAACACCAGCGCCACGCCCCAGCCGAGCTTAAAGCAGCTGCGCCAGGTGCTACGCGCGAAGGTATTGTCAATCAGCACCTCGACAAAATACGTCATGACCATAACGACCAGGGCGACCAACCAGCTCACCGGGTTGTCCCAAACAAAGAACATGCCCACCCACATCAAAAACAGCACGGTCTCGCACCAGTGCATAAGGGTCATCTTGGCCAGCGTGCCGCCGCTCATCTCGGTGGCGACGCCCTGGACGATCTCCTGATGCGCGTGATGCGAGTACGAAAGATCGAACGGTGACTTGCGCAGCTTGATGGTAAGCACCGCGAGCAGTGCGAGGAAGATGGGCGCGCTGTACACGATGATGGGGGCCGACTGCCCCGTCACGGCGATGGAATCGAAGCTATCGGTGGCAAGGTACAGGCCCACACTCATCAGCAAAACGGCGGGCTCGTAACTCATGACCTGCAGCAGCTCGCGGTCGGCGCCGACCTGGGCAAACGGGCTTTGCGTCGAGGCGGACGCCAGCACCACAAAGATCGCAGCGAGGGTAACCATAAAGGCGCATAACAGTGTGTTGGAACCCGACACAAAGATGCCGCCGCCCACCACGGTAAAGACGAGCGCGCACGCCATGTAGGTATCGTCCACGGTGTTTACGCTGGCAGGGGCTTTGCGCAGGAGCTTGGCTACATCGTAGAACGGTTGCAGCAGACGCGGTCCCACGCGGCCCTGCATGCGGGCGGACAGCTTGCGGTCGATGCCGTCGATCAGGCCACCAACCAAAGGCGCCAGCAGGGCAAACGCCACGGTGCCTATAAAGATGCCTACGACACCCGAGCCTTCGAAATACTTGCCGCGCAGCACCGAGGGCTCGCCCATGGCGAGCGTATCGGGACCAATCCATGCGCAGCATAGCAGCGCGAACAGAATGATGCTACAGCACACGATGCTGCCCGCGGGGCCAATACGCTTCTCGCCAAAGGCGTCCTCCAGGTACCAATTGCGCTTTTCGGCCTTCACCTCGTGTCCCATCGAGCCGCGGAAATGACGGTAATTGTCGGTTCCCACGCCCGAAAGATATACGTTTACGTGCGGTTTGTTGCTCACGCGGAATGAAGTCAGCAGCACCACGGCGATAAAAGCCACGATAACCACCATTAGATACATGGCATCCTTGCCAATAACATACGGCACGCGGCCAAACACCATGGCCAAGTAAGGCGACACCAGACCGCTCGAGATAATCGGGAACGCTACACAGCACAGAATCAGCAGCGCGGCGATAGTGTTGAGCGCTATCCATTCGGTCTTATGGACATTGCCCTCCACGTTTTCGGCCGTAGAATCCACGCCCGAGAGCTTGGCGAGCCACTTGCCCCAGAAGAAGAACGTCGCGGCCGAGCCAAAGGCCAGCACCATGATCATGAGCACATTACCGGTCTGCGCAAACGCCACCAGGGCGCCCCACTTAGACACGAGCATGCCAAACGGCGCCACGAACATGCCCATGATACCCAGCATCATCAGGCGCGTCAGGTGCGGCATGCGGCTGAACATGCCGTCCATGTCCTCGATATTGCGGCTGCCGATATGATGCTCGGCCGTGCCCACGCACAGGAACAGCAGCGACTTTGCCACCGTATGGAACAAGATTAAGAAGATGGCGGCCCACACGGCCTCGGGCGCGCCGACACCCAGGCAGGCACTGATGAGGCCCAGGTTGGAAATGGTGGAGTACGCGAGCACACGCTTGGCATTGCTCTGCGAGATGGCCATGAGGGCGGCGAGCAAAAACGTGATGGCGCCCACGCTCGTGACCATAAAGCCGGTCACGGGATAGGTGGCGTACAGCGGGCTCAGCTTGACCATCAAAAACACGCCGGCCTTGACCATGGTGGACGAGTGCAGCAGGGCGCTCGTGGGCGTGGGGGCGACCATGGCGCCGAGCAGCCAGGTGTGGAACGGCATCTGTGCGGCCTTGGTAAGCGCGGCGATCGACAGCAAGGCGACCGGCAGCACCAGCAGCGCGGATTGCGCGGTTCCGGAGCCGGAAAGCTCGATCATGCCCGAGATGGTCAGCGGCACGCCGTTGACGTGCAGGAACATAAGGCCCGCCAAAAACGCGATGCCGCCCAGCATGTTGAGGATGATCTGGGTAAAGGCGTTTTTGATGGCCTCGGGCGTGCGCGTATAGCCAATCATAAGAAACGAGCACACGGTGGTGATTTCCCAGCCGCAGAACAGCCACTCCAGGTTGTCGCTCGTCACGATGACGAACATGGCCGAGAGGAACAGGAACATAAGCGCCAGGAACTGCGGGCGTCGGTCGGGCGCGGTCTGCCCGCGCAGCGCGGCCTCGTGCTCATCGTGCGCCTGGAAGTCCTTCATGTAGCCCAGGGCATACACGCAGATCAGGCTGCCGACAATGCCAACGGCGAGCACCATGATCACGCTCATATAGTCCAGGTAGAGCGGCGTGGCGGTGACGACCTCGGCCGTGGGCAACGTCATGCCAGCGAAGGCAACCGAACCCACCAACTGGACTATGCCGAGCACCGTGGTAAGCACGCTCTTATATTTGTGCGCGTTGTACAGGATGACGGCGCACAGGATGACGTCGATGACGGAGCTGATGATCGAGAGCACATGCGAGGTGCCGGGGGCAACCTCAAAGCCCTGCGGACCCGTGCCAAAAAATAAGACGGCAACTACAACGGTCACCGCCATAATAATGCCGGAGCCTACAAGCCCTACCGCATCGCGGGCTCGGTCACTGCGCGCGAGCAGCATGCCCATCGCCGGTACCAGCGGAAACAGGGTAAGGAAATACAGTAGCGTCATACCATCACTCCCCCATGCAAAAACGCTGCAATTATTTAACGTTATAGCTCAAATTGGGAGTTCAGGCGGCAGGTTTTCGGTCAACTGGGGAGTTTTAGGCGTATGGGGTAAGGACATGTCCGCTTTGGAGTAGAGAGGCAACGCTCCCCCTCTCGTAGCGGCGGGCGCACGGGCCACTGCGCGCGGTTTATTGACCACTTTGAAGGATGTCCCGATAGACTCGCGGCGGTCCAAAAAGTTGGCGCGGCAAGAAAAATGCGCCCCTGCGGACGCACCATCCCGTTCGCTATTCCGCCTTTTTAACGCGCGGTTTACGACCCCGCGGCTTATCGACCAAGGCGGCCTCGCCACCGTCGCGATACTGTCGGCACCAAGCTTTAACCGAAGACTCGCTGGGGATCTTGTGCTTGACCATGACCTCACGCACCGTCAGACCATGTTCCAAGCGGTCCTTAACCACGGCAAGCTTAATGTCAAACGAATATGTGTGGTGATGAGAGCCCGCATTGAGAACGGCGTCGGCGCCGCCCACGGCATACGCACGGGCCCACTGACGAGCTGTGGCCTGGGGGATGCCAAGCTCTGCGGCGAGCGCGCGATGGCCGACCCCTTCTTGGAGGATCTCGACAGCGCGCTGCCTAATCTCGGGCGCATGCGTGCGAGTCCTTGTTGTTTCTGACATACCTGCCACTTCTACTTCTTAGCCTTAAACGTTAAATTGCTTTCTTACGTGCAAGTTAGATAGTAGCATTTTACTGTTTGCTCAAAGCAGTTAATTAAAATAGACGCGGCGCTATCTGGGAATTTGACACCAATTTACGACATTTCTTTATTGATTATTTACGCTGGTAACTAGCTCGCAGCTAATCCTCATTCGCTTGCCAGCAAAATTGGCATCTCTTTATATCCTTTGGAATAGAGGGTATGATTATTAACCCCTCCTCCAATAATTTTGAGCAGCCTGCAAGGCAGTAGACGCCTCACTCCCCATGATTAGCGCGCATTGCCGTCCACCGGGGCAAAACAAAAAGGGCGGGACCTGCTGCGCTTGCAGGCCCCGCCCCGATTGACACCCGATGGGACGCGGCCGGGCGAGACAGATCCGTGCTACCGCCCCGCCTGGCCGCGATGTTCAACTACAGCTCGTTGGCCGCGTGATATGCCGTGCGAATGGCGTTCGCAATGTCGGCGGTGCGCTCGCCCGAGCAGTCGCCCACGCAGGTCACGGGCACCGTAACGTCATCCAAGTCAAACGCGTTGGCCTTGGAACCGACGGCCATCACCACGTAATCGCAGGCGATCTTCACCGGCTCCTCGGCGCCGTCATCGGCAGTGCGAATGGCCTCCACGCCCTCGTCGGTAATGGCGGTCAGACGGGTCTTCACGTGCTGCTCCACGTTGTGCTCGGCAAAGTCGCTCATAATCAGCGGCAGAATGGTCTCGGACTCGCCCGCGGCAATCTTGTCGAGCATCTCCACGATCGCCACTTCGCAGCCGTGCTGCAGCAGGTACTCGGCAGTCTCGGTGCCCACCAGGCCACCGCCAATGACGGCGACGCGGCCCGTAAGCTCCACCTTGCCGGCCAGCACGTCCCAGCTCGAGACGACCTTCTTAGAATCGGCACCCGGAACAGGAATGACCACGTCGTGCGCGCCCACAGCCACAATCGCGGCGTCGGCGGCGTTGAGGTCCTCAGCGGTAGCGGCATGGTTGAGCTCAACCTTCACGCCCAGGCCGGGCAGAATCTTCTCGTAATACTCGACCGAGCGCATGATCTCGTCCTTGCGCGGAGGCGCGGCCGCCAGCACAATCTGGCCGCCCAGATGATCGCTCGCCTCGTAGACGGTCACGTCGTAGCCGCGCTTGGCCGCCACGCGCGCGGCCTCCAGACCGGCAATACCGCCGCCCACAACGGCGATCTTCTTGTCGCCCTCGCCCGGCTTAATGGCGATGGTAGCCTCGTCGCCGTTCTCGGCATTGAGCACACACGAGATGTACTTGCGGTTTTGAATCGCATCGACGCAGCCCTTGTTGCAGTTGAGGCACTCGCGGATGGGCTCGCCCGTGGCGGCCTTCAGCGCAATGTCGGGGTCGCACATGAGCGAGCGGCCATAGGCGATGATATCGGCCGCGCCGTCTTCCAGGATCTTCTCGCCAGCCTCGACCGAGACAACACGGCCCACAGTTGCCACCGGCACGGAGACCAGGGCCTTGACGCGCTCGGCCACGGGCAGCGTCCAGTTGTAGGGCATGGCGCCCATGGACGGAATGGTGTCGCCCATATTGCCGGTGTGGTTGGCTTGTGCAACCTGGATCATATCGATGCCCGCGCCCTCGAGCAGCTTGGCAAACTCGCAGGCCTCATCGGGCTGCAGGCCGCCCTTGCCACGCAGCGTGCCGTCGGGGTTCTCCATGATCACGGGGAGCTTATACTCCACCATCAGCTGCGGCGCGGCTTCCTTGATGGCAGCGACGACCTCCAGCGCGTAGCGAACGCGGTTCTCAAACGAGCCACCGTACTCGTCGGTGCGCTTGTTGAGGATCGCGGAGCACAGCGAACCCACCAGGCGGTCGCCGTGGACCTCGATGGCGTCGATGCCGGCCTGCTGCGCGCGAGCGGCCGAGGCAGCGATGGCCTCCTTGATCTGGGCGAGCTGCTCTACGCTCGCCTCGTTCACAAAGTGCTGCATATCGTGGTGCAGCTTGGCATATGCCTGCTTGCGGATCTCGTTGGACTCGGCCATCTTGGCGGCAAAGGTCTCCTCGTCGCCGGCGGCCTTGGCCTCCTGCGCGGCTTTGGCCGCAGCCATGGAGCCCATGACCATGCGGCCGACACCGGGCACGTCGTACTCGGGGTGGAACAGCTGCAGCGCGACCTTGGCACCGTGCTTGTGGACGGCGTCGGCCAGTGCCTTAAACGTGGGGATCTGGACGTCGGTCGCCAGCTTGGGCGTGGGGCTTGCGGTCATGACGGGAGCGACGTCGCCGATGACGATGTAGCCCACGCCGCCACGGGCCAGACGCTCGTAAAAAGCCAGGCTGCGCTCGCCGATGGAACCGTCGCGCTCCTCATAGCCGGTGGTCAGCGGCGGGAACATAATGCGGTTCTTGAGCTCAAGGGGGCCAACCGTAATGGGCTGGAGCAGCTTGGACGCAGGTGCGGTCATGGACATTCCTCTCTTGTAGACGCGGCGGCGATGGTGCCGCGTAGTTGTTTAGAGGATATGGCATGGGGGTACAGCGGCACAACGAAAATCGGCGGATAGCAGGCAGCGGCAGGCGGATGGGGCGGGGCGGCCCGTCGGTTTGTCTCAATCTGTAACAGCTACCCAGCAAAACCGGGTCTTACTGTTACAGATCGAGATGTTCCTCTCGACCCATCCTCAACAATCTAAATCTGTAACAGCTAGACCCACTTTTGACCCCTACCTGTTACAGATCAAGACAAACGGAAGCGTTCCGTCGGAAAATCTCGATCTGTAACACCTACAGGCCAAAAACGACCCCAGATGTTACAGATCGAGACGAACAAACTCGGTCCAACCAAACATCTCAATCTGTAACAGCTAGACCCACTTTTGACCCCTACCTGTTACAAATCAAGACAAACGGCAACTGTCCGTCCGAATATCTCAATCTGTAACAACAACTCGGCAAAATCCGTCCCTCGTGTTACAGATCGAGACAAACGGAGCCCCGCTCGCCGGAAATCTCAATCTGTAACATCTACAGACAAAAATCGGACCCACCTGTTACAGATTGAGACAGCCCCAACAACACCGTCCCCGTTCGAGGAAACGACCGCCACACTCACCTTTTTAAACAACCTAATACTGCGCAGCCTGCGATAATAATTTGGTCACGCGTCGACTACGGCGAAGACGCGGCAGAGGGGACACCCATGCAACCGAGTACCACCGATAGGTCCACCGCAAAGCAAGCGCTGCTCGAGGCGCTCTTGAGCGACGCGGGGCTCAAGAACCTCACGCAAACAGCCTCTACCGTTATGGGCAACCCGGTGCTCGTCGTCGATCCCGTCTACCGCTATGGCGCCCGCGGTGGCTTTGAGCTCGACGATGCCGACGACCCCCCCCCTTGCAGCCATCACCCGCGCCGAGCTCTCCGAAGGCGATATGCTGCAGGACGAAGCCGTGCGCTACATCATCGAACGCGATCTAGACGAGAAGATTGCCCGCTCGACAGGCCCGCTCACACGCTATAACGACATGTTCTGCCTCAACACCATGACCGGTGCGATCAAGGTTCACGGCACGTGTCTGGGCCGGGCGATGATGATCGAGCGCAATCTCATGCGAATCCTCCTTTATAGGGCTCTCGGACGAGCCCGGGTTTCATGCGAATTGCATGCGTATCGACAGCCATACTTTCGCTCGAAAACAGGCTCAAAACCATGTGCAGGAGCACCGATGTTTGCCCATAGCGACCATGGGCTTTGTGCGGATGAACCATGCGTTTGGGCAACGCTTTCGAGCGCATGGTCCTGGCGCCATACGCACAAAGGGGGGCGGTGTGCCTTATGGCACCCGCCCCTGATAATCGAGTTTTCTTATGTTTAGTCTTATAAACAGTCCAATATCTTTAGGCAAGATCACCCCGACGACGCTCATCCTGCCTGGAAGGCCAGACTCCACCCGCCGCTCGATGGGATGAGTCCGCGCATCACCTGGACTCTCTACGCCTCCAATGGATCGGTAGCCTCTTACGAACACTTTCAAAAGTATGACAAGAGAAAGAAAAGTCCGTAGATTATGCATCTTTAGACTCGTGAAAAAGCGCATCGTGCCCGTCAGCGGCGACGCACCGGCCTTCGGGACGCCTGAAGGCTACTGGGCACGGCGGCGATGTTCATAGCGAATGATGCGGACGCTGCAACTGGTATTATATGACGTACTATTGAAAGGATGCTGAAGAGGTTGCGGGAAAAGACTTGCTTACTAGAAGCAGAGCAAGGAGATCCAGAAGACGGATTGCGGTTAAATGATATGAATTAAATAGGGCACTGCGCGCTATAGAAGGAAAAGGGTGGTGGGTCCTGATGCTGGTCCTGTCTGCTGTTTTAAGTTTATTAATAAAATCTGGCTGTGTAATCTGTGCAGCCCTTTATTTAATCCTCTATATCGGAGGTCAAAAGAAGGAATATCTGTATATCGCTCTGTTTATGCTAAGCCAGTACTTGATTGAGCTAATAGTTCGAGGATACGAAATTAGTTCGCCCCTTTATTATTACTTTCATAATTTTTTTTCGGTGCCCGTAGTAATCAAGTCGCTATTATATTTCGCCTGCGCCTTTCTCATATGTCATTTATTCAAGGGGGCTGTTGGAGGGTCAAAAACGTGGATATTGACATTGGTGGAAGCGCCATTGTTCATCTGGCTCATTATGTTCCCTTTGTTAAAGGTGCGTACAGGATTCTTGTATATTTGTTATTTGTTGCCATTCCAACTTCTGGTTATCGTACTGGCCTTTATCGGTAGCAGGTCCTTTGGCAAAACAGCGCATAAGAGCATGTTTTTAAGGTTAGATATGTTCTTGCGACTGGTTGGAATCCTGGGATTAATGACTGTCTTTGAGGATGTTCTTACGGGGTTACATTATGGGCTAAATAATGATGTTGCAAGCCT
Source organism: Collinsella sp. LCP19S3_H3 (assembly GCF_052119145.1). NCBI lineage: Bacteria > Bacillati > Actinomycetota > Coriobacteriia > Coriobacteriales > Coriobacteriaceae > Collinsella > Collinsella sp. LCP19S3_H3. Next base: position 34,349 of record NZ_JBQKFW010000001.1, on the reverse strand, counting down.
AGTAACTAGCGGCGCGATTCGAAGCCGCAATTTTGGCGAAAGCGTCTCCCAGATAGTTGTTGCCGCATATCTTATTGTTGTTGCGGCGCGTTTTTTTGTTGACAAGATCACAGTGAAACCGATTAGCTATGAAGCCTTGACAGGAGAGCTTTCGGAAGAAATCATAGACGCCTATGCGACATCTATTGGCCTTAGTCTCAGAGAACGAGAGATTCTGGGATTCTTGCTCAAGGAGAAAAGCACACAGGAGATATCCGAACTGTTGTTTATTTCGACTGGCACCGTCAAATCTCATACACATAACATTTACCAGAAGGCCGATGTTAGCAACAGGATGCAGTTGCTGCAGAAAATCAGATGTTCATAACGTTGATTACGTTGGGCTAATCAATATGAATCCCACTTCCTTTTGTTTATACAGCTTAGCGCTTTATGAACCCTGGTTCATAAAGCGCTAAACCAGGGTATAGGCTAAGATTGAACATATTTATCGAGACCAGTTCATGTGAAAGCGGATCGGAAAATTACATAATTTTGTCATTAGGTTGTCGGCAACGAGGGGTCTTTGCTTTAGCCATCAAGTTATCGGCAACACGGAACCTCTGAAAGAGAAGGTGACAAGATTATGAGAAGAAAGATAGCCTGCGTATTGTGTTGCGCCAGCCTATGTTTAAGCATGGTGGCAGGCCCAGGATGCTCTGCAAACAATACGCAAGGTGGGTCATCAGACGGCACGCTGGCAAATGCCGGATCAACTTCTGAAAACGAAGAGTTTGACGGGAAGTTCGATGCAACCGTCAACGCAGGAAATGCGCAAGAAGTTGTGTATGTAAATGGCTCCTGGTTTGACATGGGAAAGCAGTATGGCTTACAGCAAAAGGATCAGTTAGAAAGTAACTGGACAGCTGTAATGGCTTCAATTTATGCAGAGGCAGACGATGCCGCATATAACGAAGCTATGGGTAAGATTCTGAAACATTATGAAGAGGATGATCCGTCTGTATTTAATTTCTTGTCGGGAGTAGCTGAGGGGGCAGGAGTCTCAAAGGAAGATGCAGTAGTTGCAGTTATGGGCTCATCTGTTCTTAACTATGACCTCATGATGCATTTTGATCCAGAGAGCTCAAATGATCCAGAGCGTTCAAAAACATGTATGAATGTATCTGCTTGGGGAAGTATGACTCAGGATGGTCATCATCTTGGAGCCGCTAATCTTGATGCAGTCAGCACAACACCCGCCGCAATGTTCTCGAGCATGGTTTCTTATCCGAAACATGGCAATGCAGTCATTGCATCAGGTGGATTGCAGGGAAATGCGTTCATGAACTCTAAGGGCCTTATTATTACCTATGCCGGAGGACCTACGGCATCGCCAAGCGATGATGCTAAGACAATCGATAGGGAAGGCACCTTCCTCGATACTTTGTTTGCTTATTGGTACACAGCCACAAAGTGCGATACGGCAGACGAAGCAGTCAAAATGCTTACGAAAACTGAGTGGATTCACACGGGTAACATCAACGTTTCCGACAACAAGGGAAATGCGTATCTCATCGAGCAAAAAGATAATGCATATGTAGTGCGCAAAGCCGGTGACTACGGTGAGACGGACTATCTAATTGCAGCGAATCATTTCAAGGATGAGCTCTGGATGAATGATTCATATGAGGCATATCCGGATAGCGTGCCAAGAGCCAATACTCTAGAAAAGGTTATGCAAGACGAGAGCGGCAGCGTTACCCCACTCACGCTCGCGAACGGACTCGGAAGCATTCGTTACTATGACGAGGGCAAATGGAGTGAGGAAAATTGGGACTTCGGTGGTTTCTATCAGTTCCACTCTCCAGAAGGCGATGACATAGAATTCAAGACGATTTTCAGGACAATTTTTGATGCAACTGATCAGGAAATGTATGTCTTGAGAGGTCATGACGAGAAATTCCGTTCAGACGTTCCCTATGGTACAGCTAATTACTACAGGCTTACTCTCGGAAAGAACATGCAGGCCACTAATAAGAGCGCAGAAGTCGACGCGCGTATTGCGGTAAGAAATGCAGGAGCTGAATTGTATAAGAAGGGCTCAGTGGATGACGAGTCCATGGAGTATTACAATAAGGCTGCTGAGGCGGTGCACACGGGATGCAATTACACCACTATGGCTGATTGCGCCAATGCGAAAGGCGATAAGGAGCAGGCTGCGATTATGTATGGCCTTGCTACTTCGCAGTTTGCCAATGCTCAGCGATACGCACAGGCATCTTATACTACTGAAAATGTAATTATTCAGTAATCTTGCGTAACGCTCAGCTCGTCATTTAAAGAAAGCGGAAGTGATCTCGAACCCTCCCTAAAGATAACGCTCGAGATCACTTCCAAGATGTACCATCATGCCGATCATCTCGGCATGATGGTACTTTTCGTTTATTCGCGCTGCCAGGCTTTCCTGCGTCTGACCCGGAGTTTTGATCGTGGAGGCCGGATTCGAACCAACAACCTCCAAGGCGCAGAGATTGACACGGGGGATCCAAAATGCCCGCTCAGCAACTAGCTCGCCGTGCTATTTATCCAAAGAAAAACAGCCCAGAGAACAAGGCCTCTGAGCTGCTAAAAGTTCTTGGTCGCGGGGGCAGGATTTGAACCTACGACCTCCGGGTTATGAGCCCGGCGAGCTACCAGACTGCTCCACCCCGCAATGTCTGGGCGCCTCATGTGCGCAAGAAAGAATATTACTCGGGAGTTCGGTGGACGGCAAGGAAACTCTCGTAGAGCATAATTCCTTCATATTTAAAACCTCTCAGCCCATATCACCGTAAACGAATCGCAGCCGAGCGCCGTCGACAGCACGTATACAATGGTGCGCGTCCTTTTATGCCGAAACCGGGAGTAGACATGCTGCTCGCTATCGATATGGGAAACACGCAGACGGCCATGGGCCTGTTTGACGGAGACGAGCTGGTGCAGTCGTGGCGCATGCCCACCGACCGCTCCTATACCGCAGATGAGATCCATGTGCGCCTGATGGGTTTTTTTAAGATGTACGGCCTTTCGCTCGACGCGGTCGACGCTATCGCCTTTGCGGGCGTGGTGCCGCAGCTCTCGCGCGAATGGCATGCCGTGGCCAACCGCATTGCCGCAGACGCCATCGTCATTGGGCCGCAGACGGCCGCCGTGACCAAGCTGCGCGCGGCGCGTCCCCAGGCCGTTGGTGCCGACCGCGTTGCCAACGCCGTTGCGGCCGAGACCTTCTACGGCGCACCGGCGATCGTGGTGGACTTTGGCACCGCAACCAATATCGACGTCATCGATGAGGACGGTTATTACATTGGCGGAGCGATCGCGCCGGGCATCCGCATCTCCATGGATGCGCTTGCCGCCCGCGCCGCCAAGCTCGCCAGCGTGCCGCTCGAGGCGCCCGAGCACGCCATCGGCCGCGATACCGAGGAGTGCATCAAGGTCGGCGCCGTGGTGGGCACTGCCGCTATGGCCGAAGGCCTGGTCGCGCGCATGAAGCGCGAGCTGGGCCGCGAGGATGCCACCGTTATCGCCACGGGAGGCCTCGCCGGCATCGTCGCCGATTCGACCGATGCCTTCGACGTGGTCGATGGACAGCTCACCATTAAGGGTATCTGCGAAATCTACCGCCGCATGCAGGAGCTGGGGTAAGACAGGGACCGGAGCCAAGCGTGAGCACTGTCTTATCCCCTCAGTTTCTCTGACGCACGGGCTAGGTGACTCTAGTTCTCCAACCCCTCCGTGAGCCAGTTTAAGGGACTACGTTTCATCAAAACAGAAAGACCGACACAAATGCGACAGCGTCGCTTTCGTTTCGCGACGCCGCCCCCTCGGCAAACACGGCGTAGTGTTGCACTAGGTCCGAATGCCAGACGCACAAGCCCGGCCTCCGTCCGCATCCCGCCTTTCGAGGGCATCCGCAAGCACTTGATAGTAGATAACCGGATCCTGCGCCGCAGCGAGGCCCGACACCTGCCCGTCGCCGGTCTCCACCACAATCCAGGTTCCATCCACTCGCCCCGCAAAGTCCACGGTGTAGTAGGGGCTCCCAAGATTTGAGCACGCCAGTACAAGCTCCTCGGGCGGCTTCGCAACATTGGTCGGCTGATTTGAATTCCGGCATACGTTGAGGAGATTCCTGTCGAGATAGAAAGCTCTCCATTCATTCGTTGCACCACCGTAGCGGGCCAGATCAACGTACTCTTTGCAGACAATACCGACCGTGAAAAGGTCCCCGCGGAGTTTGACGAACTCTTTAACAATCCCGTCCATGCGCTCCTGGCTCACGGGAGTGTGAAAGCTAACGGGAAACCTCGTCCCTTTGACCGACTTTGCATAGTCCTTGACCATAAACTCCGTGAACATGCGGTTGATTACCACCGCATCAGCCCGATGGCCTAGAAAAGCAGAGCGCAAGCTCTCCACGCTCCTCGAACAGTTCCAGATCGAAAAGCCCCACGTCAAGACGCCCCTCAGCACACGCAGACTCATATTCGATACGCATCAACCCATCTGGAACTATCTTTTCAAAATAGTCAGCTGGAAAGAGTACGTTGGCGACCCTTGGCATAGCAGCCCCCCTTCGCAAATCTCAACCTCACCTTTCTTGCACGTCCACCGACGGCAGCGCGACGCTTGCCACAAAGAGCGGTACGCCGGTGCGAGACACGAGCGCTGCATAGAAAGGCCTGTCAAGCGTTATCTTGCGCGGCTCTGGCGGGTTCTCCGGCGGAAGGCCCGCGACAGCGACCATCACCGTGTACGCGCCGGCCTCTACGCCGTTCTCATCGACAGCGAACTTCGCGCCATGGACAATCTGCGTTGGAGTCCCCTCTACCCCCACCATAGGTGTAAGCTCCATCGCAGTTGCCGTAGAGATGCCGGCGGCCTTTAGCAGCGAGCAGACGTCCGAGAGCGTCGACTCGCATTCAAAGCGAGGAATCCCCAGGTCGACGGGCTCCCATTCTCCCTCGCCTTGGGACAGACGCTCGAATAGCCCAAGCGCGTCATCAACATGATCATCCTCGCCGCTCGGAAGAACAAAACACACGCCGGCATCGGAGCTGAGCGGCAACAAGAAGGCAACCCTGCCGTTCTCGACGATCACCGCGCAATCGCGCTTGCCACGCATAAACGCTGCTTGAACATCGCCGCTCTTTGCATGGAAGGTCTCAACTTTGGTCGATTCACCATCAAACGGATCCGCCCATGCATCCTTCATGTAAAGCGCACTCACAAGACAGGCAAGAGCCACTGGTGATAACTCGATGCTTGGCGACAGCAGGCCGTGAGTTTGTTCGGCTATCCAATCGGTCACCCGTTGGCTAACGCGCGGATCGGCCAAGTCATCGATTGACACATGCACGCTGCATTTGTCGCACTCGTGCAGAAACGCCTCCGATGGGCTCGCGGACCTGGAAAGCCAAGCTGCCGTTGCCGAGCTCGCATCATAACCGTCATAGCCCCAGTTCCGCTCCAGCTCGATGCCGAAGGGATCACGCTCGCTAAACATGTCGCCATCGCCCAGGAGCATGTCGAGCTCCCGACATGTGGCGCCCGAGGCACCCTTTCGTACAATCGTCAACAAGCTCGCGACGCACGCAGGCGACCAAACCCCGTTCTTGCCTTGAGCGAGTATTTTCTCGGATAGGGATTTTGCAACCCTCCATGCCTGTGGACACGCCGAATTTGCTTTGTCAGTCATAGTCTGCTCCCATCGTTAGGATATAAACTATTATTTCGCACGGCGCGGACACAAATCTCGCACCGGAAAGGCCGCCCAATGGCTTTCTAAGAGGCTCAAAGCCTTTCTATTCCTCAAAAACGAAAAATTTTCAGTTTTGAGGAATAGGGCCGCGATGCCACCCTGTAGTCGCGCAAAGACCCTCCCCGGCTGAACCGCCTCCCATTTCTCGTGTCCAAGAAATGGGAGGCAGTTCAGAGGCCGAGGAGGGTCTTGTTGTCATCATTATCTTTGAGCGCGGACATCTCGCGTTACAGCCCGCGAATCCGTACGGCCTCGGGCGGAAACTCCTGCTCGCCGGCATCGGTCTTGATGGTCGCGCGACCCCAGATGTCCAGGCCCGCAAACACACCGACCGCAAGCGGCAAGCCGTTGGGCGACACCGCCGCAACCTGGCGGCCCAGCAGCGGCACCATGTCGAAGTACTCGCCCAGCACGGGAGCCAGCGGGCCGGCGGCGCCCTGCGGTGTGTTGGCGACAACCGCCCAGGCGTACACGCGGGCCAGCACGGCGGTAGTCAGCGCTTCGACCAGCGCTTCATCGGCCACATCCACGCCAAGTTCGCCCAGCGCAGCGCGCTCAATATCCACCGTCACGGCACCGAACATGCCTGCGGCACCGGCGCCACCGTTGACGGCGACGCGTGCAAACGACGTCTCAAACGCGGGCGCGCCGTACACGATATCGCTCGGCCACTGAATGCCCACCTTGCCGGCAAGGCCCAGCCCCGGCGTCGATGCCGTTCCCGCAAGCGCGTCCATCATGCCCATCGCCGCCACAAACGGCAGGCCATGGAAGGCGTGCATATTCACATCCGGGCGCACGACCAGCGAAAATGCCAACGATGTGTCGCCGGCACTCCAGGCGCACCAACCCGCGGGCACACCCTCGCGACCCGCGTCGCGCGCGGCGTCAAGCTCGGCACCGACGGTTACAGTGTTCATCTCAATCATCTACATACGCCCCAATTCGCCCACGATATGGCCCACGCGATCCTCGGGCTCCTTGACCTCGACGCCGTTGTAGCGGAAGAACCGCGCCGGGTCGTGCATCAGGTCCTCGAGCGGCACCAGCACAAAGTCGCGTTCGCCAATGAGCGGATGCGGCAGGCGCAGCTTTTTGCCGCCGTGGATCTCGCCATCCATCCACAGCAGGTCCAGGTCGATGGTGCGCGGGCCGTTGACCTTGGCCCTCTTGGATCGGTCGCGCCCCAGCTCGGCCTCGATCTTCATAAGCTCGTCGAGCAGCACCAGCGGCGCCAGCTCGGTCTTGATCTCGATGACAGCGTTGGCAAACGCGTCCTGGCGCGTCTCGTAGGCCGGCTCGCTCTCGTAGATGCGCGAGCAGTTGGACACACAGGTGAGCGGAATCTCGGCGATCATGTCGCGCGCGGCGCGGATGTTGTCGCAACGATGCCCCAGGTTGGAGCCCACGGCCACAAACGCGCGACGCGGCTGCGGCTTGGCAACAGCCCAGTAGCCGTTCAGGAACTGCGCAAAGCCGGTGACATCGTGCACGCGCACGATGTTGGCACCGGCCTGGATAGCGCCCAGGCACACGCCAAATGTGGCGGCATCGCGCTCGGCGGCCTCGGTCACGCCCGAGACGGCGCCCACAAAGCGCTTGCGCGACACGGCGCACATGAGCGGATAGCCCAGCGACGCCATCTTGGCGGTCTCGCGCTGGATGACGATGTCTTCGTTGGCCGTCTTGCCAAAACCCGGACCCGGATCGATGCAGATACGGTCGCGTGACACGCCGGCGTGGATGAGCGCGCGGGCCTGATCGGACAGAAAGCCCATGACGCGGCGCATGATGGGCGCCGAATCGGGCAGGGTAAAGCGGCGAAGCTGCGAGGTGGGCACATAAGCCTCCTCGCGGCGGGCGCTGCGGCGCATCATGGCGGCCAAGTGATCGCTGGGCTCCGGCGCGGGCTCAGGGGTCGCGGTGGCCTCGGCGGCAGGGGCAGCCTGCTCGGCGGCCGGCGTCTCCTGCTTCTGCTCGCCCGTTGGCTCGGGCGCTGGCTCCGGATCGCCAAACGGCAGCGAGGGCTGCACCACGCCACCCGGCAGTTTGGCCTCCGTCTTGGGCTCGCCCAGCAGCTTGCCACGACGACGGCGGGCGGGCTTCTCGGCCTCGCGCGCGGCCTCGGCAGCCGCCTCGCGCGCCTTCTCGGCAACAAACGCCGCGGCAGAGGTATCGAGCTGCACCGTTGCATGCGTGCGAGCAGGCGCGGCGACCTCGCCGGCGTGCATCACGATGACGCCGCAGGTGCTCGTCGCGACAAACTCGACCATCTTGGGGTCGGTGAAGCCCGTCACGTCGTTGACGATCGAGGCGCCGCAGCGCACGGCCGCCTTGGCAACCGCCACGTGACGTGTGTCGATCGAGACGATGGCGCCCTCTTTGGCCAACGCACGCACAACAGGCAGCACGCGGCGAGCCTCCTCGTCGGGGTTGACCGGGGTAAAACCGGGGCGCGTGGACTCGCCGCCCACGTCGATGATGTCGGCACCGGCATCGAGCATCGCCAGGCCGTACTCGATGGCGGCATCCGGGTCGAAATGCTCCCCGCCGTCGCTAAACGAATCGGGCGTCACGTTGAGGACGCCCATGATGCGCGGACGGTCAAAGCTGAGCTCGTACTTTCCGCACCGCCATGTCTTGCTGTCGTTCGCCATGAACATCCTCCTAAAATGCCCGCGCCGCCACGCTCGGGCGCAGGCGGCGGGGTCGCTTTGCAATCAGTCTTTCTATTGTATCCGCGCACGCGGGCTAGAACGCAAACGCGGCAGCGATGTCGCAAGAAATCAGCAGGTCGGCATTTGCATCCTGATCGGTGGGAGCAAGATTGCATATGGCCAGCGTATCGCCGGTAAAGTATCGCGTAAGACCCGCCGCCGGATACACCACGAGCGAGGTCCCGCCCACAATGAGGGCATCGGCCGCGGCAATGGCGGCAACGGCGTCGGTCAGCACATGCTCGTCGAGCGGCTCCTCGTAGAGCACCACATCGGGCTTAATGCGCCCGCCGCACGCGGGGCACACGGGCACACCCGCGGCGTCCTCGTGCCCGCGGGCGCAAATCCACTCGGCGCTATAGACCGCGCCGCACGACTGGCAAATGTTGCGATGGACCGATCCGTGCAGCTCGAACACGCGCTGCGAGCCCGCCATCTGATGCAGGCCGTCGATGTTTTGCGTCACCACGGCATTTAGTTTGCCGGCACGCTCCAGCTCGGCCAGCTTGGTGTGGCAGCGGTTGGGCTTGGCGCCAAGTGAGATCATCTTGGTGCGGTAGAAGTCGAAGAACTCGGCCGGATGCGCCTCGTAAAAGCTATGCGAGAGCATGGTCTCGGGAGGGTAGGCAAACTGTTGGTGATATAGGCCGTCCACGCTGCGAAAATCGGGGATGCCACTCGCCGTGGAAACACCGGCGCCGCCAAAGAAGACCACACGCTTGTGGGTACCAAACAGCTCCGCCAGTGCGGCGGAGGCCCGCTTGGGATCCGATATCGTCTGCGTCATATGAGTCCTCCGTCCTTGTTGGTCGGGCAGCGTCGGGCGACATCCCAGCATGCGGTCTTTGAGTCAGCACGCGCGGAGCCCACCACCGCCCCTTTTGCGCTAATCTTAAGCCTGCAAACCCCGTCGAAAGGACACCATGCCTCAGACTTACACTTTCGCCTCGTGGAACGTCAACGGTCTGCGCGCCGTGCTCAAAAAGGACCCGAGCTTTATCCAGATCGCACAGGAGCTCAATGTCGATATCCTGGCGCTGCAAGAGACCAAGCTGCAGGAGGGCCAGGCCGATATCGACCTGCCCGGTTATCACCAAACCTGGAGCTACGCCGAGCGTAAAGGCTATTCGGGCACTGCGGTCTTTAGCCGCCAGGAACCGCTGCGCGTGCTGCGCGCCGATGCGCTGCTGCCTTACGCCGGCGAGGGCGCGGCAGCCGAGCTCGTGGCGCAGGCCGCGACCGAGGGCCGCGTCTGCGCGCTCGAGTTCGACAAGTTTTGGTTTGTGGACGTCTATACGCCCAACGCCCAAAATGAGCTCGCGCGCATCGATGTGCGCATGGCCTGGGACGATGCCTATCGCGGCTTTTTGGCGGGACTCGAGCGCGAGACCGGCAAGCCCGTGGTGACCTGCGGCGACTTTAACGTCGCGCACGAGGAGATCGACCTTAAGAACCCCAAGTCCAACCGCGGCAACGCAGGCTTTTCGGACGAGGAGCGCGGTAAGTTTACCGAGCTGCTCGACGCCGGGTTTACCGATACCTGGCGCGCGGCAAATCCCGACGTCGAGGGCGTCTACAGCTGGTGGAGCTACCGCTTTAATGCCCGCAAGAACAACGCGGGCTGGCGCATCGACTACTTCCTGGTGAGCGACGCCATCGCCGGCAACGTGCGCGACACCGGCATCCGCGGCGACATCTTTGGCAGCGACCACTGCCCCGTCACCCTCACCCTAGAGCTCTAGCCCCAGTCGACCCCTCGGGGACGAAGCAAAACGGATCATTTTCACCTCGCGAGGGAATCCACACGGCACACCCGCCACGAAACTGCCCCATCTGCTACGTTTAAGCCACTACCCTCAACCACAGCGAACAACGCAAAAAGAAAACCGCAGGTAGAAAGCCTGCGGTTTTTCATAAAACGCGGTCATGGTCGGGGGTATCAAGCTAAACGTAGTAGATGGGCTAGTTTCGTGGCAAGCGCCGTCAACTGATTCCCTGGGGACGTCTGGGGGTGGAAGAAAGCAGATCGATTTGGCTCTCTGAGGGCCACGACGCCCGTCATATCAGCCGGCCATTTTAAAACTATGCCGGTTTACGGGGCTGAATCGCAAATCCCCAACCAAACGCAATTCAAGCAAAATAAAACCGCAGGTAGACGGATCGTCTATTTTCGGAAAAAGCCGGTATGGTCTGCCTGTGCCAATCTAGCCCCGTAAACCGGCATAGTTTTAAAATGGCACTTCGACAGTATTGATTCTCGCCCCGGCGCAACCGCCACTACAGCCCGTATTTCACGACGACACGGTTAATGCGACGACACCAAGGTTTGTAGAGAGCGGCCAAGAACACGCAGGTCGCAAGGCCGTGTGTGATATCGAACGGTACCGCCGTGGCAAGACGCGCCACGGCGCCCGCCCACGTGAGCGGTTGCACAAAACCAATGATGTCGTAGGCGTTAATCACGGCGCCATAGAGCAGGCCCGACGCAAAGCCGTACGCCATCAGCGCCGGCATGCGCACGGTTCCATCGGCACGGTCGAACGCACCCGCATGCGCCAGCGCGCCGCCAACATAGCCGACCAGACCCCAGGCATACATCTGCCACGGTGTCCACATGCCCTGCCCAAAAAAGAAATTGCTGGTCAGCACCGCCAGTGCACCGACCATAAAGCCGTTACGACGACCGAGCGTCGTCCCGGCGATAATGGCGATGGCGCTCACGGGTTTAAAGTCGGGAATGGGGCCAAACAAGATACGCCCCGCCGCGGCCAACGCCGCCAGAACCAGCGTGGGCATAATCTGGCGTAGGCCCGGTCGCGACGCCTCGTAGCCCGCAAAGAACAGCGCGAGCACCAGCGCCACCACGATAAGCATGGCAGGCGCCGCCTGCTCAACGCCTGCTAGCAACGCCGCGGCCATTACCGCTGGCACCGCCAGCAGCAGTGGGATCTCCAGTTTTGCGAGTAGGCGCAAGACGCGATAATCCGCCATCCCATCACGCCCTATAAAACACATTGTCGGCAAAAAAGTCGGCGGGCGGCTCCATGCAGGCAATCTCACCGTCGAACATCATGGCAATGTCATCGGCAACCTGCTCGGCAAAATCCAGATCGTGCGTTGCCATGATGACGGTACCGCCAGCCTCCGCATGGTCGCGCAGGGCGCGGGCGATGATGCGACGGCTGGCCAGGTCCAGACCCTTGGTGGGCTCATCGAGCAATAGCAGCTCGGGGCCGATCAACAGCAGCTTTGCCAACGCAAGCAGCTGGCGCTGCCCGCCCGAAAGATCGTACGGATGGCGCCCATCCAAGCCGGACAATCCCAGACTCGTCGCGCGCTCTCGCGCCATAGCCTCGTCATATCCGCAGGTCGAAGCCCATTCCATCAGCTCCTCGCGCACCGTCTCGGCAACCAGCAGCGCCTTGGGATTCTGAGGCAGCAATGCCGCCGAGGCCGCCCCACGCTCCATATGCCCACGCTGCAACTTAACCGTCTTGGCCAGCACCGAAAGCATTGTCGACTTACCGCAGCCGTTACCGCCCACAACAGCATGCACCGCGCCTGCCGAAAACGACGCATCGAGCCCGCGCAGCACCCAGCCGGACGCTCGATCGTAGCGAAACCAGCCCCCTGCCAGGGTGGTAGCCGACCCAGCGTGCATTTTTGGGAGTATTCGGCATCCACCGGCGCACGATGGCGCCCCCGAGTCGTCTTGCGACAGGATTTGCACCTCAAATTCAGCCGATTTATCCGATTTCGGTCTTTTTTTTGCGCCCGGAGCGCCCACGCGCGGGCCCAAATAGCCCGGCCGGCCACTGGCGCTGCTGAAAACTCCGTTTTTTGCACGCCACGAGCCACCCCACCCTGGCACCTCGCCAGAAAACAGCTCTTCGCGATGCCCCAAGGAGGCGATGTCAGCGACCTCGCATACGCGCCCGCCCTCAATCCGATACGCGCACGTCGCGTATTCAAGCATCGGGCGCGGCTGGTGCGTTGCCACAACAACCGTGCAGCCCAGCTCGCGATTCACGCGAAACAGCGCATGCAGAAAATTTTTCTCGGCAACGGGATCCAGTTGGGACGTGGGCTCGTCGAGCAGCAGCACGCGAGGGCGCAACGCCAGCACGGCTGCCAGCGACAGCAGCTGCTTGCGTCCGCCCGAAAGCGTATCGGTATCGCGGTGGAGCCAATCCTCCACCCCAAAGAAATAACTGGTCTCGGCCACGCGACGGCGCATCTCGTCGCGCGACATGCCTAAGTTTTCCAGGCCAAACGCCATCTCGTGCCACACGGTTTCGCACACAATCTGGTTCTCGGGGTCCTGAAACACATAGCCCACGCGCTCCGCGGACGCGCGAACGTCCATGTCGGCAACGCTTTCGCCCAGCATGCGCAGCTCGCCGGAGCATTCGCCCGCCGGCGAAACCTCGGGCTTGAGCAACGAGAGTAATGTCGACTTGCCCGACCCGGTACCACCGACAAGCAACGCAAACGTCCCTTGGGGAACACGCCAATCGAGCTCCTCGAACACCGGCACTTCGGCCCCGGGGTAGGCAAAGCGCAGGCCCCGCACTTCAATCGCCGGTATATCCGAGCCGCACACCGCGTCCGCCATGATGCTCCCGTCCAACCGAGCCATCAGCCAAACCTCTTCTCGTCAATCGCATGCACCACGCAGGGCAGCGCCATCCAGGTCGCGTATACAACATAGCCAGGCCACGGCGCTGGCACCGAAAGCTGCGGGTAAAACGAATACTGCATCGTCGCGGTCCACGCCACTGCCGCCGTGGCCACGCCAAACAGCGCAAGCCCAACCAGCGCGGCAACGTCGCCGCGCGCCAGCCGATACCGCGCGTACGTCGTGCGACGCGCCGCGGCGCCCCACCCACGGGAGCGCATGGCGTCCGCACGCTCCAGCGAATCTTCCATGCCCCAGCCCATCAACACGCTCGATGCCCGTAGGCGCGAACGCACGGGGTCGGCCGGCGCGCGGCCCGGCACATCAATCGCATCCTGCACCGCCAGCACCGTGCGACCGCGACGCAAAAACTGCGGGATAAGCCGCATACACATCGAGATCATGAGCGCGATCACCGGCGCGGTGTTACCCAAAAGCGCAAGCACCCTGTCGTAGCTAAGCATGGACGCCGCGGCCTCAAACCACAGCACGCTCGCCACAAACAGCCCGCCCATGCACAGGCCGTATACCATGCTCTCCAGATACACCGCACGCATGCCAATACGGAACAGTTCCGTCGAGCCCGAAGCGCTAAATAACGGGTTGAGCACCGCGATAATCAAAATCACCGGCAGCTGCCAGCGAAGCGCCCCCAACGTGCGTGCGACGCCGCGCGTCGCAAACCCATACGCCAGCCCGCCCGCAAGCGACAGCGCAAGCAGCACCGGTTGCATCGAGAACATGGTGAGCCCCAGCGTCAGCACCATGTAGAGCGCCGGCACCGCCGGATGCGACATCGAGAATGCCGCGACGGGTTCGTTGCCCGATTCCTCTCGCATGATATCCACGGACACCCCCATCCCCTCGCTCAAACGCCAACGCCGCAGTGCCGCCGCCATGCACAACCAGCGCAAACGTCACGCCGGCGGCACCGACATCAGCCGCCATGCGCCAATCGTTACGCGCTCATCATATGCCTGCGGTATCATATTGCGCCGTGTATCGTTTCCAAACTCACGTGTCTATAACGTAACAGGAGATCACATGGACGCAACCGCAATTATCCTCGCCGCCGGCGAGGGCACCCGCATGAAGTCGAACCACTGCAAGGTTTCGCACAAGATCCTGGGCAAGCCCATGGTCCAGTGGATCGTCGACGCCACCATCAAGGCCGGCTGCAGCCGCGTCGTGGTCGTCATCGGCAGCCACGCCGACGAGATGCGCGCCCTTATCGACGGCGCCTACGCCAACAGCACCACCAAGGTCGAGTGCGTCGAACAGACCGAGCGCCTGGGCACCGGCCACGCCGTAAAGGTCGCGCTCGAGGCATGCGGCATCATGCAAGGCCCCGTCGTCGTGCTCAACGGCGACCTGCCGCTCATCACCGCCGACACCGTCGCCAAGTTCGCGAAGACCGTCGCCGGCGGCGAGCTCGCCTGCACCGTCATGACCATGACCCCGCCCGATCCCTTTGGCTACGGCCGCATCAAGCTGGGCGCCGACGGCCAGATCGAGCGCATCATCGAGCAGAAGGACTGCACGCCCGAGCAGGCCGCCACGTTGCTCGAGTGCAACGCCGGCTGCTACGCCTTCGACGGCGCGCAGCTCGCCGCCCACATCAGCGAGATCGGCAACGACAACGCCCAGTCCGAGTACTACCTGCCCGACATGCTCGAGATTCTCAAGGGCCACGGCCAGGCAGTCTCCATCTTCCACTGCGACGACTACCGCGACGGCCTGGGCGTCAACAGCCGGATCCAGCTCGCGCAACTCACCGCTATCGCGCGCGACCGCATCAACGAGCACTGGATGGCCGAGGGCGTTACCTTCATCGACCCCACGCAGGCCTGGATCGGCCCCGACGCCGTCATCGGCCGCGACACCGTCGTGTGGCCGCAGACGCACCTGATCGGCCACGTCACCGTGGGTGAGGAGTGCCAGCTCGGCCCCAACAGCCGCCTCACCGACACCACCGTTGGCAGCGGCTGCACCATCGATGAGACCATCGCCATCGAGGCTGTCATCGAGAACGGCGTCGACTGCGGCCCGCGCGCCTACCTGCGCCCGGGCACCCACATGCTCGATGGCTCCAAGGCCGGCACACACGTGGAGATCAAGAAGTCCACGATCGGCGAGGGCTCCAAGGTGCCGCACCTGTCCTACATCGGCGACACCACCATGGGTTCCGGCGTCAACGTGGGCGCGGGCTCCATCACCTGCAACTACGACGGCGTGCACAAGCACAAGACCGTCATCGGCAAGGATGCCTTCATCGGTTCCGATACCATGATGGTCGCGCCCGCCCAGATCGGCGACGGCGCGCTCGTGGCCGCCGGCTCCGTCATCACCGAGCCGGTCCCGGCTGACGCACTCGGCCTGGGCCGCGCCCGTCAGGTAAATATTGAGGGCTGGGCCGCCGATTATCGCCGCCGTCTGCACGAGGACGACGAGGTATAACGTTTTACCAAGCATCTAAGGAGCTGTTCCCATGGGGATGGCTCCTTTTTCTATGCTGACCTGCGCGACCGGATGAGTGGTCGGTTCGTGTCCGTTGACGGTAAAGACGTTATCAAGACCCGATAAACCCCGCCGCGCGGTTACAATGCAACAAGGCATCTATATGGCATTCGATATATAAAGGAGAAGGGTAATGCCGATTAATGATCCCGAGAAGTCGGAGAATATGCGCAAGTCCATCCGCGTGTATTCCGGTTCCTCCAACCGTCCCCTCGCTCAGAAGATCGCTGAGTACCTTGGGGTCGAGCTTTCGGGCCTTACACTAAAGCAGTTCGCCAACGGTGAGATTTACGCCCGCTACGACGAGACCGTCCGCGGCGCCGACGTCTTCCTGATTCAGTCCGTGGCCGGCGGCAACGTCAACGACATGCTCATGGAGCTGCTCATCGCCACCGACGCTGCCAAGCGCGCATCCGCCCGCTCCATCACCGCCGTCATCACCCACTACGGCTATGCCCGCCAGGACCGCAAGGCCGGCCCGCGCGAGCCCATCACCGCCCGCCTCGTCGCCAACCTGCTCGAGCGCGCTGGCGTCAACCGCATCATCACCCTCGACCTGCATCAGGGCCAGATTCAGGGCTTCTTCGATATCCCGGTTAACCACCTGTCTGCACTGCCGCTGTTTGGCCAGTACTACAACGACATGCACTTCGACACCGACAACCTGGTTGTCGTCTCCCCCGACGTGGGTCGCGCCAAAGCTGCCAAGAAGCTCTCCGACATGCTCGGCTGCAGCCTCGCCATCGCCCACAAGGGCCGTCCGCGCCACAACGCCGCCGAGGTCATGGGCATCATCGGTGACATCAAGGGCAAGACCTGCATCATCAATGACGACATGATCGACACCGCTGGCACCCTGTGCGCCAACGTCAAGGAGCTCAAGGCCATGGGTGCCGGCGACATCTACGTGTGCGCCACCCACGGCATCTTCTCGGGCCCGGCCATCGAGCGCCTGAACGACGCCCCCATCGTCGAGTGCCTCGTCACCGATGCCATCCCCGTCGAGGTTGGCGGCAAGATCAAGACTATCTCGGTCGCCGAGGAGTTCGCCGAGGCCATCTCTGCCGTTTACCACGAGGAGCCCGTCTCCACGCTCGTCGGCGGCGACTTCGCGCTGTAATCCAGCGCGCAGCGCATCATCTTTGGTGTTTTTAAAGGGTCGGAGGCTCGCTTCCGACCCTTTTTTCTGCCCCTCGACAACCCGCCTTGGACAGTTAGTTCAGATTTGTATTAATGTGGCATTCGTTTGGGCCATTTAATGCGTCGAAAACTCTCTTGCCGGCATAATTCCGCTCGATTCCTCCACCTATGGATCTCTTCACCATGCCATTGGCCCCATTTTGCCCACCGAGTCCCTCAACAACGGCAATACACCCCGGTCGCCTTGTACAAATCTGAACTAACTGTCCAGCACCCATCTCAGTAGATGCCTCCAAGGCCAACCCATCACTCCATTCTCCACTTTTCCAAGGCATTCCGTATGATGTCGTTACCGCCCGCGGCGCGCGACGCCCCTTTGAGCGAAAAGAACGGCACGGCCATATCATTTCGCCAACGGCTTAGTACCTTATAGCTATGACAACCGTAATTTCACACCTCTCCGCCCTCCGCGCAATTCGCCGCGCTCGACGGGCGTACTCCGCCCTTCCCTGGGACGCCATCGATGACGAGCAACAGACACAAGCCCTCGTAGGTTGCGTTCCGAACAAGGACGCCATAGACTTTGCGGCCCTTGCAATACTTGACGCCTGGAGCGAAGACGACTCCGAGCGTCTAGACCTCTTTGTTGCAAGCGGCAGCAACAGACGGCCCGACGGACGGCTCCTCCAGCACACCATCACCGCCCCTCTCCCCCAGGGCGCGATCATGCACATCGAAGCCGACATCTACGCAACGTCTCCCGCCATGACGGCCATGCTTTGTTCCAAAAATGAATCGGTTGCCAAAACCTTGATGCTTCTCATGGAACTGCTCGGGACCTACTCACTTCCGCCCGAAGCAACTTACCCCATCGCCTACGACGACACGTGGCCCGAGGCCAACAGCTTCGAAACGATGGACGACCTCGATTGCCAGGGCGATCAACCGACACCCGAAAAGCAATCCGAAACCCGCTACGAACAGGCACACTACAAATGCGAGCCCGCCACAACCATCGAAGAGCTCGAGGCGGTCGCACGGTTTGCCAAAAGTAGTTCCTACGCCTCGTTTCGCACAGCTATCAAACTCGCCCGGGCCGGATCCGCATCCCCAGCGGAATCATTGATGTTCGCCGTCCTGGGCGCACCCATGCGCTTTGGCGGATTCGGGTGTTGCAGCCTGCCCATGGGAGGCCTGCTGCTCAACTATCGAGTCGATTTCGACACCCTTGCGATCAACATGTCCTCGGGCATCCCTTACGCCATCTGCGACTTATATTGTCCAGCCGCCGGAGTCGACAACGAATACAACGGAATTGGACATGAGCTTCAAAACGCTCGCATCCACGATGGCAATCGCAACAATGGCCTTAAGGCCATGGGTATCCACGTCCTGGTTATCAATCGCGACCAAATGAAGGACCTTGTTGCACTCGAAGCCTTCGCCCAGACGATGCATCGACTTGCGGGAGTTCGATTCCGCTACCGCATCAAGGGTTATCGCAAGCGTCAGGCCGCCTGGCTCAACACCCTGCGGGCCGGAATCGGCCTCGCGCCGGTCTAAAAGACTTTTACCCAGTGTTACCGAGCATGGCTGGACAGTTAGTTCAGATTTGTATAAACAGACGGCTAATGTCGAGATGGTTTGCCGCCATCCCGGCGCCAATCACCTCATTTGAAGACTCAAAAGATCTGAAATAGCACAAATTGTGCTCCCCAAAGCGCCGTGACAGTTCCGTGGCCCCGATTTTGGCAGTCAAAGATCTCTTGGTTTATACAAATCTGAACTAACTGTCCATCCCGGCTTCCGACGACTGTCCAAACGCCCTCATGCAGCCTCAATCACCCTCCATTTGACAGCAGCAACGGGGTCGCTCACCATAGCAGGCGACAAATCGATGAAAGGAAGCACATGGCAGCTGCACAGCCGCTTAAGATTCGCATGGTTGCCGGACTTGGCAACCCTGGCGATGAGTATGCCGAGACCCGCCACAACGCAGGCTTTAAGGCGATCGACGAGCTGGCGCGTCAGGCCGGCGTCACGTACTGGAAAAACCAGGCCGGCGCCGAGGTCGCGCTCATCAACATCAACGATCCAGAGGAAGAGGGCGGCAAGCGCCAGATTGTGCTGGTCAAGCCGCAGTCGTACATGAACACCTCGGGCGGCCCCATCTCCAAGCTTTGCCGCGAGTACAAAATCAAGGCCGAAGAGCTGCTCGTAATCCACGATGAGCTCGACATTCCCGCCGGCGACGTGCGCGTCAAGGTGGGCGGCGGCCACGCCGGCCACAACGGCCTGCGTTCCATCATCGACAAGATGGGCAGCCGCGACTTTAGCCGCATCCGCACCGGCATCGGCAACCCTCCCGGCAAGATGGCTGTCGCCGACTACGTGCTCAAGCAGCTGCGCGCCCGCGAGGCCGAGGACTTCCAGGACACCTGCGCCCGCGCCGCCGACGCCGCCGGCCTGGCGATTGTGCACGGCGTAATCTATGCCCGCGACCACGTCAACGGCTCCGCCTCTGCCAACGGCAAGCACTAAAACCTACCAAAAAGGGATGTTTATTTTGGCAGGTTTTATATGCGAAAACGCCGCAGCTGCCGCATCGCAATAAACCCTGTGCCGCCATACATACCCAACGCCCTAAAAGGGGTCGGCCTCACCGATGTGCAAGGCCGGCCCCTTTTGTCGTTTTATCTGATAAAACCCGCCAAAATAAACCTGTCTCTTTGTGCTAGATCACTTTTCCCGCCTGCCAAAGATACACGCAAGCAACATGTCCATGAGGGTATAATTTGCACCGTATGTCTGCACAACGCCTGTGCGCGTACGGTTTTATTCGGGCTGCCGTCCATTTCCGTGGAGGCACGGTTCGGTTGCCCTAACAAGAGAGGGGTTCTATGTATAAGATCCTGGAGAAGACGCAGTTCTCGGAGAAGGTGTTCAAGTTCCGCATCGAGGCGCCTGCAATCGCCAAGCATGCGCACGCTGGACAGTTCCTCATGGTTCGCGCCAACGAGACGGGCGAGCGTGTCCCGTTTACCCTGGCCGGCTGGAACGGTGACGAGGGCTGGGTCGAGTTCATCTTCATGGTGATCGGCAAGACCACCGAGATGCTTTCCACCTACGAGGCCGGCGAGTCGCTGCGCGACGTCGTGGGCCCGCTGGGCGTTCCCACCGAGATGGCCGAGGGCCCCTGCGCCGTCATTGGCGGCGGCGTCGGCCTGGCAATTGCCTTCCCGGTCGCCAAGCACCTGGTCGAGACCGGCCACGAGGTGCACGCCATCATGGGCGCTCGCACCAAGGACCTCCTGCTCATGGAGGACCAGTTCCGCGAGCTCCTCGACGAGGACCACATCCACATCACCACCGACGACGGCTCCTACGGCGAGCAGGGCGTTGTCACCGCTCCGCTGGAGCGCCTGCTGCAGGACAAGGCCGTGAGCCAGGTCTTCTGCGTCGGCCCCGTTCCGATGATGAAGTTCTCGACCCTCACCGCCCAGAAGTACGACACCCCCATCACCGCGTCGCTCAACCCCATCATGGTTGACGGCACCGGTATGTGCGGCTGCTGCCGCGTCGAGGTGGGCGGCGTGACCAAGTTCGCTTGCGTCGACGGCCCCGACTTCGATGCCACCCTGGTCGACTGGGATGACCTTCGTGCCCGCCAGGCCGCTTACCGTTCCGAAGAGGGCGAGTCCCTCAAGGCCTATGAGGAAAAGAGCTGCGCATGCCACTAGTTAACGGTCGTTTCGTTGCCGATATGAAGTCGCCCCGCACCCCCGATAACGAGGAGCCGGCTGCCGAGCGCGCCTGCGACTTCCGCCCCGTCGACAAGGGCTTCACCGAGGAGATGGCGCTGGCCGAGGCCGAGCGCTGCCTCAACTGCAAGAAGCCGTTCTGCGTCGAGGGCTGCCCCGTCAACATCAACATCCCCCGCTTTATCGAGCAAATCCGCGAGAAGGACTTCGGCGGCGCCCTCGATACCATCCGCGAGGACTCCATGCTTCCCGCCATCTGCGGCCGCGTCTGCCCGCAGGAGAACCAGTGTGAGGGCAAGTGCATCCGTGGTAAGAAGTCCGAGCCCGTGGCCATCGGCCAGCTCGAGCGCTTCCTGGGTGACCGCCCCGAGCTCGCTTCCACGCCCAAGATGGCTCCCAAGAACGGCAAGAAGGTCGCCGTCGTCGGCTCCGGCCCGTCCGGCATCACCTGCGCCGGCGAGCTCGCCCGTAACGGCTTTGACGTCACCGTCTTTGAGGCCTTCTTCACCGGCGGCGGCGTGCTGGTCTATGGCATCCCCGAGTTCCGTCTGCCCAAGGCAGTCGTCAAGCGCGAGATTGACGGTCTGGAGGACATGGGCGTCAAGTTTGAGTACAACTCCGTCGTGGGCAACATGGCCACGGCCGATGAGCTGTTCGAGCAGGGCTTCGACGCCATCTACGTGGCGACCGGCGCTGGCCTGCCCAAGTTCCTCAACGTCCCCGGCGAGAACCTGCCCAACGTCTTCTTCGCTAACGAGTACCTCACCCGCGTGAACCTGATGAAGGCCAACAAGTTCCCCGAGTACGACACCCCCACCAAGCATGGCAAGAACGTCGTCGTCTTTGGCGGCGGCAACGTGGCTATGGACGCCGTCCGTACCGCCAAGCGCCTGGGCGCCGAGCACGCCATCATCGCCTACCGTCGTACCGAGGACGAGATGCCCTGCCGCCGCGCCGAGCTGCACCATGCCAAGGCCGAAGGCGTCGAGGTTCTGCCGCTCGTCTCCCCGCTCGAGTTTGTCGCTGGCGAGGACGGCTCCGTGTGCTCCGTCAAGGTCCAGAAGATGGAGCTCGGCGAGCCCGACGAGTCCGGCCGTCGTCGCCCGGTGCCCATCGAGGGCGCCATCGAGGAGATCCCCTGCGACGTCGCGATCTCGGCTATCGGTACCAACGCCAACCCCTTCGCTGCCAAGATCGGCGGCAAGATGGAGCTCAACAAGTGGGGCTACATCGTCGCCGACGAGGAGACCGGCCAGACCACCGATCCCCGCATCTGGGCCGGCGGCGACATCGTCACCGGTGCCGCTACGGTCATTCTGGCGATGGGCGCCGGCAAGAAGGCCGCCGCTTCCATCACCAAGAGCCTGCTGGGTGAGTAATCACCTACAGCGCTAGCCACCAAACGGCAAAGTCCCCGTCGGGCACACGCCCGGCGGGGACTTTTTCTATGCCAGCCGCCCGATCACCATAAAGGTGCCTGTCCCCTTTGTGATGGCTTTTGGTCGGCTAGCCTTCGAGCTGCGCCACCTTGTAGCGGTAGGCAGCGGCTATGACGTCTTTGCAGCCCTCGCGGCCCAGCTTGGCGCGGTTGACGACGATATCCTTGCCACTCGTCATCTTCCACTTTCCGGCGCTGTAGCGCTTATAGAACGCCTCGCGTGCCTTCTGCTGCTGCTTGACCAGCTTGGCGCCCTTCTTTTTGTTGAGCCCACGCTTCTTGCGCACGATCTCGACGCGGTCCTCAAAGGGTGCGGTCACCAACACGGCAATGTGATTGGGGTTGTTACGCAGCAGGTAATCGGACAGGCGGCCTTCGATAATGCAGCTCTCGGTCTCGCCCAGGTCCAAAATCACCTGACTCATCTTTTGGAACAACTTGTCCGAGTACGAACGCGCATCGTAGCGGTCGGGCAGAAACGCCATGTTCTCCACGGCCAGACGCTCGTCATAGGCGGCCATCTTATCGAGCGACTCACCCGCGCGCATCGACGCACGCACCAGCAGCTCGTTATCGTACAGCGGAATTCCCAACTCGTTGGCAAGCATGCGGCCAATCTCGTGGCCCTCGGCGCCAAAGTCGCGCGCGATGGTAATGACCACAGGATTCTTCTTGTTCTCCAGATCGCTCATCGCGATTCCTTTCTCTATGTGACAAAGGGACAGTCCCTTTGTCACATTCATTTTGCCCCCACCTTCGTCCTGGTTTCCCAAGTGCGGCAGATTGCCCCGAAAGAGGAGCGCCGCGTACTAAATGTACGCAAGCGACGATTGAGGAGCAAGGTGCCGTGCTTGGGGAAGCAGGACTATGCGGCCACAATGCGACGTTGATATGCCCTCACCAGCAGCGAGATACCAAAGTTGAGCACAAAGTACATCGCAAACACCAGGCCGTAGAGCATAAGCACCTGCGACAGGTCGATCGCGTGGGCCATCACGACGTTTGCCGTGTACATGAGCTCGGCCACGTTAATGCCCGAAAGATACGAGCTGTCCTTGATGACGGTCGTGCACTGGCTAAACAGCGCCGGAATGATCGTCTTAAACGTCTGCGGCAGAATGATGTAGCGCATGGTGGCAAAGAAGCCAAAGCCCTGGCTCTGCGCCGCCTCAAACTGGCCGCGCGGAATCGAGTTGAGGCCGCCGCGCACAATCTCGGCCATAACGGCGCTGGTAAACAGCGTAAAGGCGATGGTCGAAATCACAATGTCCAAACCCTGCACCGTAAAGTAGATAAACAGGATCCACAGCAAGTTTGGCGTGCAACGGAACAGCTCGATATAGGCGCTCACCAAAATACGGAATGGACGGGGCGCGTAGCTTTTAACGAGCGCCAGCACCGTGCCAAAGATGAGCGAGAAAAAGATCGACAGCGCCGAGATCTCGATCGTCTTAACAAAGCCGCCCCAAATGTAGAGCAGGTTGGTCGCGTTGAAGATTTCCATGCGCTAGGCCTCCTCTACGTTGTCGAGCCCCAGCTCGGCCAGGCTCACGCCGCGCGGGCGCTCCTTGGAGCGGCGCTCGAGCCACTGCACCAGCATGGCGAGCGGAAAGCAGATGATGAAATACATAAGGCAGCAGACGATGTATCCCTGCAGGTAACCGTACAGACTCACAAAGTTGTCGGAACGGTACATAAGGTCGCCGCCGGCCACAAGCGCCAGCGCCGACGTGTTTTTGACCAGGTTGAGTGCCTGGTTACACAGCGGCGGCAGAATGATCTTGAACGTCTGGGGCAGCACGATGTAGCAGTATGCCTGCGCACGGGTGAAGCCCTGGCTCTGGGCCGCCTCCATCTGGCCACGCGGAACGGCCTCGATACCGGTACGGATGACCTCCGAAATGTAGGCAGCGTGATACAGGCCCACGCCCAAGAAGCCCAGCACAAACGGCGCGATACGCACCGGCTGGTCGGCACCGGTTATGGCCTGCAAAAACTGCGGACCGGCCATGTACATAAAGAGCACCTGCACGGGCAGCGGGGTGTTCTGGTAAAACTCCACGTACACGCGGCTTATGGCGCGCAGAACGCGAGAACGAGTGGTAGAGAACACGCCAAGCAGCGTGCCCAACACCAGCGACAGCAGCAGGCCGGCAACGACCACCTGCATCGTCACGCCAAAGCCCTCCCAGAAGGGCCCCATGTTTTGGAATGTCGTCGACCAGCGGTCGGCGTCAAACAATCCTTCGAGCATTTGATTCCTTCCTTGGACGATGCGCCTATACAAGACCCCAGGTCTTGACCTCTTGGTCGAGCCAGCCGTCGGCCAGGCGATCGCATATCACCTGATCGACCACGGCCGAAAGATCGCAGCCCTTCTTGGTCGCCACGCCGTAGCCCTGCTCGCCAAACTTGACCTCGGGTTGCAGCAGCTCAAC
The DNA here is from genome assembly GCF_052119145.1 of Collinsella sp. LCP19S3_H3. NCBI lineage: Bacteria > Bacillati > Actinomycetota > Coriobacteriia > Coriobacteriales > Coriobacteriaceae > Collinsella > Collinsella sp. LCP19S3_H3. The sequence continues at coordinate 9,881 of NZ_JBQKFW010000001.1, read as the reverse complement.
GGTCTCGTTCATGTAACCGGCCAGCGTGGAGCGGTCCATGGCAAAGACGTCGATGTTGCCGGCATCGAGCGAACTCTTGATGATGGGGTAGCCGCTAAAGGCCCTAAACTCGGGCTCGCAGCTAAAGCCGTTGTCCTTGATCATCTGCTCGATCAGGCCCTGCGTGGTGGCACCCTGGCTCACGCCAATGACCTTGCCGTCCAGGTCCTCAATCGAGGTAAAGCCCGAACGCTTCTTGACCATGAGTCCCACGTAGTCGGTGCGGTACGGCGTCGAGAAATCCCAGCTCTTCTTGCGCTCGTCGGTGATGGTGTAGGTCGCCGCGACCACGTCGAGCTGGCCGTTATCGATCAGCGGGCCGCGCGTCTTGGGCGTTACGTCGGTAAACTCGACAAGCTCCTGGGCACGGGCCTCCTTGTAGCTCACGCCAAAGACGGCAGCGGCGATCTGGTAGCACAAATCGACCTCCATGCCCTCAAAGCGGCCCTTGGCGGTGTCGTAATAGCCGTAGCCAGGAACGTCCTTCTTAACGCCGGCATTCAGATGGCCACGCGACTTGATGGCCGCAAGCTTAGACCCCTTGTCGGAGTCCTCGCCGCCGGTGGAGTTGCCGCAACCGGTAAGCGCGGTCCCCGTCAGCGCGAGCATACCGGCGCCCGCCAGCTGCAAAAAGTGGCGGCGCGACACGGCCGCCCTCGTCATATCCGTCATATCCATCACCGCGCCTAGTGCAGAATCTTGGACAGAAACTCGCGGCAGCGCGGGTTCTCGGGGTTATCGAAGAAGTGCTCGGGCGTGCCCTCCTCCAGGATGCGGCCGTCCTCCATAAAGATGACGCGGTCGGCCACCTGGCGCGCAAAGCCCATCTCGTGCGTCACGCAGATCATGGTGATATCCTCCTGCGCGAGCTCGATCATAACGTCCAGGACTTCCTGGACCATCTCGGGGTCGAGTGCCGAGGTCGGCTCGTCAAACAGGATGATGGGCTGCTTGGTGCACAGGGCACGGGCAATGGCGATGCGCTGCTGCTGACCGCCCGAGAGGTTCTGCGGGTACTCGCCGGCCTTATGCGCCATGCCGACGCGCTTGAGCGCGGCGATGGCGATCTCGGTCGCCTCCTCCTTACTCTTCTTTTGCAGCTTGATGGGCGCGAGCGTCAGGTTGCCCAGCACCGTCATGTTGGGATATAGGTTGAACTGCTGAAACACCATGGAGCTGTACTTGCGAGCCATCTCCAGATGATTCTTCTTGGTGAGCGGCGTACCGTCGATGATGACCTCGCCCGACGTGGGCTCCTCCAGATAATCGACGCAACGGATGAGCGTGGACTTGCCCGAGCCGGAAGGCCCGATCATTACGAGCTTCTCGCCGCGCTTGACGGTGAGGTTGATATCTTTGAGCACATGCAGGTCGCCAAAGTACTTGTTGAGATGCTTGATCTCGATCATGTCTGCCATGAATATCCCTTCCCTGCGCTTACACGAATTGCTCTATTTTACGGAAAGAACCACGTTTCCGCAGCCCACACTACATTCCCGTAAAGAACCCGCAACCTTCCACCCACTCATTGGGGACAGACTTAAATGAGTACCCAATGAGTGCCCAATGACCAGCCAAGGGAGGCGCCCTTCATCGGCCAACAAAAAAGGGGCGCGACCGCAATGGTCACGCCCCTCAACACCAACTATGTACCGCTCGACCCTACACGAGTTTGCCGCCGACGATCTTTGCCGCGGCCGGCTTATCGAAGTTGCCGCCGGTGGCCTTGCCGAGCGCCCCCATAACCTGGCCCATCTGCTTCTTGGACGTGGCGCCCAGCTCGGCGATGACCTGCTCAATCAGCGCCTCGAGCTCCTCGCCCGAAACCTGGGCGGGCAGCAGGCTCTCCAGAATCTTGACCTGCTCGGTCAGGTTGTCGGTACGATCTTGATCGGTACCGGCCTTGATGGACATCTCCAACGTCTCGCTTGTCTGCTTAATCAGGCGCTTGATCATGCTGTTGACGTCTTCCTCGGTCACGTCGCGGCGCTCGTTGACCTCGATGTTCTTAACCTCGGCCTTGACCTGGCGAATGATAGACAGGCGAACCTTGTCCTTGGCCTTCATGGCGGCAATCATTTCCTGCTGCAGCTCTTCGTTGGTCATCTGCAAATCCTCCTCAATAACATGGGCGGCACTCGCACGAGCACCGCCCCTTGATTACTCAGTCGTCGACGAATCGTCGGTCGAGCTCTTGGTGACGCCCTTCAGGCTCACGTTATAGGGCACGTCCTTGGGCATGGGGTTGACGGTAATGTCGGCATCCTTCGTGTACTTCTCCAGCCACTCGTTGTATGCCGTGCCCGATGCCTGGGTCTTCACCACATTGGAAACGTACTTCTTAATAGCCTTGGGCACCTGATTGATGTCATCGACCTGGCCATCGACATGGAAGTAGTCGGTGCACTTGATGATGTGGTAGCCATACGTCGACTCGACCACGTCGCTCACATCGCCCTTGTTAAGGCCCTCGAGCGCCGTCTGGTAGCTGTCGACAAAGGTGGTGAGCTTATCCCAGCCCACGTCACCCTTCTTCTCCTTGGAACCGGTGTCGTCGGAATACTGCTTCACGGCATCCTCAAAGCTCAGCTCGCCGGAGTTGATCTTATCCAGGCACTCCTGCGCCTTGGCCTTGGCGGCGGCCTTGTCCTCGTCGGAAGCGTCGGAATCAACCTTGATCAGGATGTTCGACGAGCGGCGGGCATCGTTGTAGTTAGACAGGTTCTCGTTAATGTAATCGACAATCTCGCTGTCCTTGGGCTTGCTGGTGGGAGCAACGGCATCCTTAAGCTTCTGCTGCGCCAGGCTCTCCTTGAGCGAATCCTTGTAGGTGTCCTCGGTATAGCCGTAGGTCTTAAGGGTCTCCTTAAAGGTCTTGGCGCCGCCCGCGCTCTTGCAGGCGTCCTTCCAAGCCTTCTCTACTTCCTCGTCCGAAACCGTCACGCCGTTCTCCTTCTGCGCCTGCTGGAGCAGAATCTGCTGCGTATAGGAATCGATGAGCTGTTTGCGGTACTTCTTGGGCGTCAGGTCGTTATTGACCAGGTACTGCGCCCAATCCTTGTCCTTGGTATAGCCGTAGGACGTGCGCATGCTCATGATCTGCTTGGTCACGGTGTCCTCGGTGAGGTTGGTGCCGTTGATAGTAGCAGCCACGCCGCCGGTCAGTTTGTAACCCGAGTTATTGTTCTCGGTCTGCGACATCAAACCGGAGCACGCCATGGCCGAGACGGAAAGCAGCATCGCCAGCACGCCGATAACCACCAGGACGATCTTGACGGTCTTAGACACGTACGTCTTGCGCTGCTTCTTGCGAGAGCTGGAGGCGGCGCGGGCCTGCTGCTCGGGCGTCGGCGCGGCCTCGGAGTTCTTTTTCTTATTTGCCATAGTTGGCCTTTCGCATCACGAATCGAACAAACGTCATTGTGTCACAACGCAGCTCCGCGGCACACCTGGTGCATGGGAGACAGGTCAATCTGCACCATTTTGGTGCAAAGGGGACAGCTCCGACAGCTGGGGACGCTCCTTTTCTGCCGGCAGTTAGGGACAGCCCCCAAATGCCGGCCCTAGAAGTGGCGGCGGATGGCGTCGACCATGCCCTGGGATGAGGTCTGACCGAGCACGTCGGCTGCGGCGTCAGCATCCATAAAGATATTCATAAGCGCTTGCAGGGCCTCGACCTGGCCGCCCGGCTCGGCAATACCCAGATTGATGATGATCTGCGCCGGCACGGGGGCACCCATGCCCGCCATAGCATTGAACGTCACGGGCGCGGAGGGCTTCATCACCGCGATATAGGGCTTAGCCACAAACCCCGGATCGGTATGCGGAATGGCAATATTGGCCGCCGGCATGGCGAGGCCCGTGGGATAGATGTCCTCGCGCGTACGGACGGCATCGAGCCAGCCGGACGCAATGTAGCCGTGCGGAGCAAGCTCGCCCTCGAGTCGCGCAAACACCTCATCCGGCGTCGCGCACTCCCAATCAAAAAACACCAGCTCAGGCGCGAATAGCATCTCGGCGTTATCCGCCATACCGTCCTCCAAAGTTGCATGAGGTTCACAATGCCCCATATGATAGCGAAACCAGACAGGCAAGGTTAGCCGAGGATCCCAATCATCTCGAGTGCGCGGGCAGGCGTCAAGCACACCTCGGGCATCGCCTCCAGCATGCGCCGGTCGCTCGTGACCACGTAGTCAACATCTGCCGTCTCGCCCGAAGCGATGATGAGGTTGTCTTCGAGATCCGGCATGCGCTTGCCAAGCATGCGCGCCATCTCGCACTCTGCCAACGAAAGCGGAGAGGCAGTTGCCACCTGCATCATATGCTCGATGCAGGCCCATGACGCCGAGGCAAACGACATGTTAATCCCATTCGCATTCCGCCGGGCCAGACGCCGAGGCAGGATATAGAACACATCCTTTGCCGTCGTGGGCGTGTACAGAAGGTCAATCTTTCCCGCCTCGGCCAGTTCAACTAATCTCTTCGCTTCGTCGAACGCCCCCTCTTGCAGGTAATAATCGAGCCAAACGTTCGTATCTACCAAGAGATGCTTTGCCTCGATCATCGACAATTCGCCTCAATATCGGCAATCATCGTGTCATACATATCATCTCGTACGGCGTCCCAGTCTTCCGCAGATGATCCAACTGGCGCAAAATCCGAAGCACTTAGCCCCAGCGATGAAAAAGCTAGGCCACACCCCTGCTCAGCCAGGCTCTCCGCGCGGGGTGCCTCGCGCTTATCCGTCACCATAAATCCCGGCAACGCTTGATGCTCGACAAGATAGGCCCAAAGCGCACGAACGGCATCGCTCGGCCCCAATCCATTGCGTGTCAGGACCGCATCGCCACCAGCCTTGAGCATAGGATCGATTCGTGTGTTGAGCTGCACCGTTGCTGTACCCATAGCGGCTCCTCTCTACTTGATAGCAGTATAGCAAACATAAAAGGCCACGCAAAAGGGCCCCGCCCACACACAGACGAGGCCCTATCGGATTTCTTGGAATGGGAATGGTGCCCGTCACGTTATCCAGAGCCCAAAATCAAAGAGGTATTAAGCTGATTGGGGCACATGTGATTCCATATGCCCCAATCAGCTTTTTGATAGTTAAGTCACAACAGCGCTTCGTCATTAACAAACACAAGCTGTCTCATTTTCCCACTTCTGACCTTTAGGCCCAATACGGAATATACCTTCGATATTTGGCACCCGCATCCTCGTCCTCTTCCTTTATCAATGCCTCTTCTAGGCACTCTCTGATTAGACGAGACATCGCCACCGTGTTTTTCTTTTCATCGGAAAGTCCGAAACGTTCTCGCAACGACTGATTGCTCATCGACTCGCCTTGGGCGTACAAAAGACAAGCATGCCAGTACACAGCATTTTTTCGTTCGCTTTTTTTCATTCGAGTATATGGGCAATCGCAATAGAGCGTCACGAGCGTTCCCAGCCCGCCCTCACTCTTGATGACCGGTGAAGGCATACCCGCCTTTTCAAGTGAATCGACAATTAAATCCCAGCCCGTACCGCCTTCTTCGCAAAGATCCATTTGGCGCATGAGGCACGCCATCATCGAATTGCGCGTTTTCGGCTGCGCGTTGAGCACGCGTTCTGCCGGAATAAGGGTTGTCCCGGGATTGGAAAACTCAATGCGATTGTCGTAAATCGCAACAAGAGGCCCCGCCGTGTTGTCAGCAATGTCTTGATGGATCACGGCATTTGATAGTAGTTCGCGAATCGCCCTTTGGGGGTAGGCCGTCTGGATGCGTCGAAATGCACCATCCAACGTCTCAACAGCCGGAATCATCGACATGATCAATTGCTCAGCCTGCGGAAGCGCTAAAGCGTAACCCTTATCGATTTCAGTATCACCAACAATGTCAAAGCTGCCTTTTCCCGCATATCGCACAATTCGCAGCATGCGTTTTCTGAGCTCCGGATAGCGAGAGAGCCTCTTTCCCACCAGAAGCACCCCCAGCCGCGTCATGCTATAACGGCCGTTGTCTTGGCGATGAATCAACTCTTGCTCACAGAGAGCAAGAGTCACTCCGTCCAGATTGACGGGCCTCCTCAATCTGCACAGCTCAAAATATGCATCAATATCCAGGATCTCGGCGACCTCTTGAGATGTCAGATCTCTCCCAACTACAGCAAGCTCCGCGTTCCCCGCCTGCAAGCGACGCCAGAGCTCCGCCTCTCGCGCGCTACCGGGAAGCAGTTCTGCCGTCGAAGATCCCTCTCGGATGTAAGCGGTCTTATCAAAATAGACCGGCTGAGCGTTCGCGGCGTGCACTTTCAACACCACAAAGCGCTTTGTCTCATGATCAATAACCGCAAACTCGTAATTCGCATTGTTTGAGAGCGCAATCTTGAGCCACATCAGAAGCTCTTGGTTTCCCTTGCCCTTTGCGTGATATGGGCTGAACTGGGTGCCCACGAGCTCATGAGTATCGTCACTCACGCCCCAGATCTTATAGGCATATGCACGGCCGCAGTAAGCTGCAGCATTAGCAAGCGCCGAGATGTCACGCCCCGTTCTAACGGGGTCGCTATTACCCTCTTTAAACTCAAGCCACTCGGTTTCATCGGGATAGCCGATAAGTGAATAAATCAGCTCCATGCCATCTGCTTCACCCATTGAGCCTGCCTCCTTGTGCCCATTTTGATAACAAGATGTTAAATAGATGATAAATAGAATTGTGCGCAATTTGAAGCTGAAGGCAAAGTTTTCTGATCGTTTTCCCAGATAATCTCAATGCCGGAAGCTTTGTTCTCTGCGAAAGAGTCGACTACTGTAATTGACAGGCAAGAAGAGATGCCCCGGTGTCAAAAGAAACTCAAACAGCAGGGAATGTAATTAAACCAGCAACTATCGCCAAGTAAATGGGCGTTGTCCTTATCCAGCATCATGTCCTTCGAACAAATCGGGCGGCAGCGGCACAGCAACGATAATCACAGCTGGCAAATAGTGGCGTAGCGGTACTCCATTTTTATGTATTTCTGAAATTTCCGAAAAAGCCAGAATCTCATTAGCATTTGATAATGCCCTCCCCCAATGGCATATCTTATTCTTGGTTAGCATTTGTTAACGATATGTGCCCGTTGGAGCGATTCTGTGTCCCTAGATCCGAATTTTTTCTGTCAGTACGTCCCGTGCGACAACCAAAACCTATTAACCGAGCTAGTAGCAATGGCTTCAATCCAGCAATTTCAAAAAAGGGAAATTATCCTTGAAATGGGTACCCAACAAAAATGGTTTTACTTTTTAAAACAGGGGGTAGCCTGTTCGTATTCTCTACAAAGCGATGGTTCGGAAATCACTGACTGCATAATGGCGGAGCCGGGCATGCCTGTAATGCCTAGCCCCGAGTTTGACATTCCATCCCCGACTTATATTGAAGCTTTAACAGACTGCACGCTCGTTCTTCTTGAGATAAGCGATGTTCAAAATAAAGCCCAATATAATCCAGGACTTGCAACTCTCATTAACCGATATCTATCAAGGGCTTGGCACGATCATTATAAAACCGAATCCGCGCTTAGGCTGCTACCAGCTCGTGACCGCTACAAATGGTTTCTCGAGGAGTATCCGGGGGTTATCGACAGGGTCCCCCATTCGCGCATCTCATCATTTTTGGGCATGTCACCAATTACGCTTTCACGCGTAAGGGCAAGCATATAGCAACGAGACGCTATTTCCTTTTACGTTTAATCTCAACGGTTATTGCTGAGCCGCATTCAGGACAAAAGTTGATCTCTCTACTGTATGCAACCCTACACTTCTTGCAATAACTCCATATGTCGCCAATATCAATAGGACTAGCGCAATTTGTACAGAATTGAACATCTATCTCGTTTTTAGTGCCGCAGCATTCACACTCGATTTCATCGCAGCAATTGGGACGTTTTTCCATCGGAGGGACCGTGTGGGGATGACGCCTAGGTATCAAATCTTCAATTTGGACATAGCAGAGGCGCTGACTCTCCTTGATGTCTATCAGCACGTCAGTTCGCTGCTCAATACTCGACCGTATTTCATCTTCACCTTCGCTTTTAATGATATCGTCGCATAATGCATCCACTAGAACCTGATAGTCATCTTCAAGTCGATCGCGTCGAAAATGTTGGTGTAAGGTTGACGCCCTAGCGCCCGTTTAACGAAGAACGGCCTTCGTCCTAGAATCTGAAATCACCACAACAACAGGTTCTAGGAAAGGACGAAGACCGCTATGGAAATCTTATCAGACCCGACGCCGGACATGCTCGCAATGCCCCGTTTCGACGACGGCGCCATCGATATGCAGGAGCTGCTTCGCAGACTCGCCGAGCAGGTCGTGAACGCCGTGATGGACGCCGAGGCCGACCAGCTCTGCGGTGGCGGGGCGAACAGCCGAAACGGCTACCGCGAGAGGTCGCTCGCCACCTGCGTCGGCACGCTGACGCTGCGCATCCCCAAGCTGCGCTCCGGCAGCTTCTTCCCGGAGGACGTGCTCGAGCGCCACCGGCGCGTCGACCGCGCCCTCGTTGCCGCCGTCGCCGAGATGTACGCCACGGGCACGAGCACCCGCAAGGTGCAGAGGGTGGCCGAGAAGATGGGCGTCTCCAGGCTCTCGAAGGACCAGGTGAGCGCAATCGCCTCGAGCCTGGACGCAGACATCGAGGATCTGTGCGGAAGGCCGCTCGACGGCTCGCCGGTGCCCTACGTCTGGCTCGACGCGACCTACGTCAAGTGCCGCCGCGAGGGGCGCGTCGCCTCCACCGCCGTGGTCACCGCCATCGGCTGCGATGCGGGCGGCTGGAGGCGCGTCCTTGGTGTCGACGTGGTTGACACCGAGTCTTACGACTCGTGGCTCGCCTTCCTGCGGGCTATCCGCTCGCGCGGGGCGGCGGGCGTGCGGCTCGTCGTCTCGGACGCCCACCCGGGGCTCGTCCGGGCGCTCGGCGAGGTCTTCCAGGGCGCCGCGTGGCAGCGCTGCGCGGTCCACTGTTAGCGCTAATCTAAAATTGACCACTTTCGCAAACGCATCTCGCCGAATGCGCTAACGCGCTTTCGCCGACCCCGCTAACGTACTTTCACCAACTGCGCTAACGGAACTATGCTCCGATCGGGTATCCGACCCGGGAGGAGCGGGATATGGAGCGAAACGTAATGGGAGAACTGAACGTCTACAGGTGGTCCGGCGCGAAGCCGAACTTCAGCGAGATCGCGAGGAGGCACGGCATGGACCGGCACACGGTCGCCAAGTACTGGCGGGAGGGCGAGTCCGCCGCCGACGGGAGGTCCGCGAGGGGCAGCGCCTTCGACCCGCTCGAGGAGGTGATCCGCGCGAAGGCCCAGCTGCCCGGGATGACCAAGATGGCCGTGTACGCGTTCCTGCGCGAGGGCCGCGGGGAGGGGCTGCCCGGGTACGGCGCCTTCACCGCGTGGTGCCGGGCCCGCGACGTGCCCTTCGGGGGCGCGGGCGGCCGCGAGCCGCACCCGCGGTTCGAGACGCCCCCGGGCAGGCAGCTGCAGTTCGACTGGAAGGAGGACATGAGGCTCGTCGACTCGGAGGGCGAGGTCTTCGAGTTCAGCGTGTTCACCGCGACGCTCGGCTACTCCCGGAAGCACCGCTTCATACCGGTCAGGAGCCGCACGCTCGACGACCTGCCGTCCTGCCTGCTCGCCACCTTCACCCGCCTCGGCGGCGTCCCGGAGGAGTGCATCACGGACAACATGTCGTGCCTGGTGATGTTAATGCCAATATAAAAAGGGCCAGTTACACCAACGTAAAAATCCAATAGCACCAAGATAGATGTGCCAACAGCGCCAACGCATTTTGCCCAACCGCGCCAACGAAGGT